>JAQBNZ010000102.1 GCA_028288285.1 Mucilaginibacter sp. | reverse complement strand
CACAAACTGCTGATGGCTTTTTTGCACCGGCAGATGGCAGGCAGCATTGGATAACCGGACCGGAGGCACGCAAGCTGGTACATCAATGGCGTGCCGAAGAAGATGCCATACTGATAGGTAAGAACACGGTTATTGCCGATGATCCGCAATTGAATACCCGTTATGCAGAAGGCAAATCACCCAAGCGGGTTATTATAGACCGTAGGCTGGAGTTAAGTTCAACTTTACATATATTTGATCAATCGGTTGAAACATTGATATTTAACGAAATTAAAACCGATATTGACGGCAATATAAAATATATTGCTTTAGAAGATTTTGACCGGTTTGTACCGCAGTATATTTTGTTTCAGTTGTATCTACAGGATATTCAGTCGGTAATTATTGAGGGCGGGGCACATACATTAAATGCATTTATTAATGATGGTTTATGGGACGAAGCACGTATTTTTGCCGGCGCATCTATTTTGAGTGAAGGTATTAAAGCACCTATTATTAGCGGCACAAATGCCGGCGAATATGCAGTGGGGGCAGATAGTTTACAAGTTTTTTATAATAACCCTAAATAAACTTAATAGCCAATGTTATATGTTTTTTTAAGTGTTTGCTGCAGCGTAATTGTGTCGGTTTTATTGAAACTGGCCCGGCGGTATAGTGTTGATATTTTCCAGGCCATTACATGGAATTACTCCATGGCTATTTTGCTTACCTGGTTCTTTTTTAGGCCGCAATTGCAAAACCTGCAACAGACGCCTGTAACCATTTATGTTGCTTTAGGCGTATTGCTACCGCTGGTGTTCTGGATAATGGCATCGTCAGTAAGGGTGATGGGTATTGTGCGTACAGATGTGGCGCAAAGGCTTTCATTGTTTATTCCTATACTGGCAGCATTCCTTCTGTTTAAAGAGCCATTAAATACGTTGAAAATAATTGGGATAGCTGTTGGCTTTGCTGCTATACTTTGCTCAATACAATGGCAAAAGCAAACGGCCAACCGTAAGGTGTTCAGTAATGCCTGGATATACTTGATAGTAGTGTTTTTAGGCTTTGGTGTAATTGATGTACTTTTTAAACAGGTAGCTGTGTTTAAAGAAATTGCTTATACCACTTCGCTTTTCATTATTTACATACTGGCATTTGTTATTTCTTTTGTTTGCTTGCTTTTCCGGGTAATTACCAGGCAGTCGAGAATTATATGGCCGCATATAATGTTTGGCTGGGTATTAGGTGTTGCTAATTTTGGTAATATTCTATTTTATTTGAAAGCGCATAAATCTTTATCAACCAGCCCGTCAACTGTGTTTTCCGCAATGAATATTGGTGTGATTACTATGGGTGCTATTGTAGGTTTATTTGTGTTTCACGAACGTTTAAGCCTGTTAAATAAAATTGGTATTGGCCTGGCCATTGTTGCCATTATTATAATTTCCTACTCATAACATTAATGCTTTTTGACGATACTTATACTACTATTGCCCAACCTACGGAAGGTACTTTTCGTGATCGCGGTAGTAAGTTTTTAGCTTTTGCATATCCTGTAAATTCAGATAGTGAGATTAAGCCCATTGTAGCTCATTTAAAAGCCGAACATCCCAAAGCCAACCACCATTGCTGGGCAATAAGACTGGGGATTGACCGCTCGGTTTTTAGGGTGAATGACGATGGCGAACCATCCGGCACAGCGGGCAGGCCTATATTAAACACGCTGCTATCTAAAAATATTACTAACGTTTTGGTGGTAGTGGTTCGCTATTTTGGCGGTACATTGTTAGGCGTACCCGGATTGATAAATGCCTATAAAGCAGCCACTGAGGCCGCGTTAAGTGAAGTGCAGCTTATTGAGAAAACTGTTAATGATATTTACACCATCACGTTTGATTACCTGCAAATGAATGATGTTATGCGCATTATAAAAGATGAACAGTTACAGATCATAGAGCAGCGCTCGGAATTGAATTGCGACATCCGGTTCTCGGTGCGTAAAACGCAGGTTGAACAGGTAATGAGTAAACTAAATAAAGTGAGTGGAGTAAAGGTGGTTTATAATTATAGTGGATAAGGGCGATAGAATATAGTGGGCAAAGCAGAATGTCATTGAGCGTAGCGCGGCAATCTCGTCGTATGCTAAGCGGTCATGCATTGGTTATGAGATTGCCACGTCGTTCCTCCTCACAGCAATGACACATTCCGTTAGTCGCTCGGCTCAAGCCCATAGGTGTTCGGAAGATAGCCGAATAGCTCCTCGGGTGAGTTCATTAAGCTATGGTTCCACAATTTAATGTTTTCTTGATTGCCGTTGACTTTAGTCAACGGTTAAATGCAAAATGATATTGGCTTTAGCCAAACACGCGAATGTGGCTAAAGCCATTCCTTGCACTTTTATACTATCCGCCCCATAAATGGGACGGCAATGATATAATCTAGTATTCTCTGCCGACCCTTGGTAGCGGTGTCTTGGCGTAAATCCAAATCTTCCGAACACCTGTGGGCTTGAGCCGAGCGACTGGAATCTTTCTCAATTCTTACCCTCTTTGCGAAGCGGAGAGAGGGTGGTCGAGCGAAGCAATGACCGGGTGAGTCAGCGTTAGGGGTAATAGCGGATACCGGCCACGTGGCTAAGGCCCGTGTAGTATGAGCAAATAACCCGGCCGAAGGCAACGCCCAAATGTTTAAAAGGGTAGCCTCTAAAAGGCAAGATATCTTTTCTTTTTATTTCTACAAAGCGATAGCTCCTACGAGGAAAAGTAGGTAATTACAGTATAATAATATTCAATTCATACTATACAATTACCAATCAAAATATTCATATTCCTTAGCAAATCCCTCCTAAATAATGCACAAATAGCGCCCATATTCATTAAATATGCCTATTTTAGTGGCATATGCAATCTTTTGATATAGATAAATCCGATCTGCTTCGCATTAAGGCCGCTCTTGAGGCTGATGATGCTGAATTACAGTTGGTTCTGAAAGAATATCATGCCTCGGAGATTGCTATACTTTTTGAGAAGCTTCCGCAGGAGGCTAAGGAGCGTATAATTAACATACTTCCGGCGGATATTGCATCTGAGGTGATATCAGAAATGACCGAGGAATCGCATCCTGAGGAGCTTTTAGTAGGCCTTCACCCGGAGAAACGGTCAGAGATTGTTGAGGAGTTGGATTATGACGTTGCTACCGATATAATCTCGCAGCTTGATGAAGAAGATCAAAAAGAGATATTAGAGGATATTGACCAGGAAGATGCCACCAGCATACGTGCGCTTTTAAATTATGCTGAGGATACAGCCGGTGGTTTGATGAACTCTGAGATCATCAAAGTGCACATTAACCTGAATAAAAAACAAGCCCTGGAAGAGATCATCCGTCAATCGGAAGAGATGGAAGAATTTTATACCATCTGTGTGATTGATGATCATAACACGCTTAAAGGGATACTTTCCATCAAAACAGTTATAAAAGCCAGAGGTGATGCACGTATAAGTGATTTGGTAGATACCGATTTTGTTTATGTAAAAGCTGATCTTGATCAGGAAGAAGTTGCCCGCCTTATATCGCAATATAACCTCACCAGTATTCCTGTTGTTGATGATAGCATGAAATTACTTGGCCGGGTTACGGTTGATGATATCATTGACGTAATGGAGGAGGAGAACACCGAGGATTTATTGAAAATAAGCGGTGTATCTGAAGATGAGGAACTAAGTGGTAACTGGAAGGACGCGATAAAGAGTCGCTTGCCGTGGTTGGTTATTAATTTAGGCACTGCATATTTAGCAGCATCTGTTATTCGCCATTTTGAGCCAACGGTTAAGCAAATACCCACCATAGCAGCCTATATGACCATTATTGCTGGTATGGGTGGCAACGCGGCTACACAGGCGCTGGCGGTTACGGTAAGGCGTATTTCGTTAAGTGATTTATCAGACAGTCAGTCATATAATACCGTTTTTAAAGAGTTTTTAGTTGGCATGCTAAACGGCGCGGCTAACGGTTTAATAGTATTACTGATAGCCCTGTTTTATGATGCCGATCTTAAATTGGGTGCGGTGTTATTTTTAGCCATGACGGGTAATTTGATCGTGGCCGGTTTAACGGGTGCATCTATCCCACTGATATT
>JAQBNZ010000086.1 GCA_028288285.1 Mucilaginibacter sp. | reverse complement strand
ACCCATGCTCTCCCTCATCGTTTCGTTGCGTAGCTCAAGCACCTTGGCAACAATACCTGATGCCATTGAGTTATAGATGTTGTGCTTTCCCTGCAGGGCCAGTTCGTTAATTGACATTGTAAAATGTTGTTGGTGTATGTTTATGACAATATTGTCTTTATCGAGATATGCTCCCGTAGTAATCTTTTTTTCTATTGAGAATGGCAGTTGCTGAGCTGCTATCTCTTTGCCTTCCATCACTTTTATTGTTTCGGCATCATCTGCACAATAAATAAAATGATCATTACCGGTTTGGTTTTGTGTTATCCTAAACTTAGACGCTGCGTAGTTTTCCAGTTTGTAGTCGTACCTATCTAAATGGTCTGGCGTAATATTTAGCAACACAGCTATATCCGCCTTAAATTTGTACATGTTATCCAGCATAAAGCTGCTTATCTCCAGTACATAGTATTCGTATTTTTCGGTAGCTACCTGGTACGCAAAGCTTTTACCTATGTTACCCGCAAGGCCCACGTTTAAGCCTCCGTTTTTAAGTATATGATAAGTAAGGCTTGCGGTAGTTGTTTTACCGTTAGAGCCTGTAATACATATCATTTTGGCATCGGTATACCTGCCTGCAAACTCAATCTCAGATATTACCGGGATATTCTTTTCAAGCAATTTCTTTACAATTGGTGCCTTATCTGGTATCCCCGGGCTTTTTACCACTTCTGCGGCATTAAGTATCTCTACCTCGGTATGACCGTTTTCCTCAAACCTTACGTTCCAGCTTTGCAGCTGTTGTTTATAATGATCTGCAACAGGCCCAAAATCAGAAACAAAAACATCATACCCCTTCTGCAAGGCAAGGTATGCCGCCCCAACGCCGCTTTCGCCAGCGCCAAGAATAGCAAGCCTTTTGGTTGATATGTTTTTATTGTTGTTCACTTGTTTATTTTGTCTTGTATCTTGATTCTATTCTCTTGTCTCTATCTTCTATCTTAACTTCAGCGTTATAACTGTTATAATGGCCAGCATGATACAAATAATCCAGAAACGTGTCACGATCTTTGATTCATGGAAGCCTCTTTTTTGGTAATGGTGATGCAGGGGCGCCATTAAAAATACCCTGCGGCCTTCGCCGAAACGCTTTTTAGTAATTTTAAACCAACTCACCTGAATAATTACCGACATATTCTCTATCACAAATATTCCGCACAGCACCGGTATTAATAACTCCTTGCGAATTAAAATGGCAAACACCGCAATAATACCACCTATGGCCAGGCTACCTGTATCGCCCATAAATACTTGTGCCGGGTATGAGTTATACCATAAAAAACCCACACACGCCCCAACAAACGCACCTGCAAATATTACCAGCTCACCAGAGTTAGGGATGTACATAATATTTAGATAATCGGCTATAAGGGTATTACCGGAAACATAGGCCAGTATAGCCAGCGTTAATCCTATTATGGCCGATGTACCGGTTGCCAAACCATCAATACCATCAGTAATATTAGCTCCGTTTGATATAAAGGTGATGATGATGATAACAAAGAACATGAACACCAGCAGCCCGTATTGTTCATAGCCATGCCCCATAAATTTCAACACCTTGGCGTAATCAAATTCATTGTTCTTATAAAAAGGCATTGTTGTTTTGGTCGACTTGATATCCTGGGTCAAAACCTGTTTATCGCCACGCATATGAAAATCTACAGGCACATCATACTTAACCGGCAGCTTAACTTCCTGCCTCATAGTAATGTTGCTGTTAAAATACATTGTCCACCCTATGAATAGTGCCAAACCAACCTGACCAGTAATTTTAAATTTACCAGCAAGGCCTTCCTTATTCTTTTTAAATACTTTTATATAATCATCTAAAAAGCCAATAGCACCTAACCAAACAGTGGTAACCAGCATCATTATAATATAAATGTTCTCCAGCTTGGCAAATAGTAGCGTAGGGATCAGAATACCTAACAAAATGATAATACCCCCCATTGTAGGCGTTCCTGATTTTTGCATTTGGCCTTCTAAACCTAAATTCCTCACTGTTTCGCCCACTTGTTTAAAGCGCAGGTAATCAATCAGTCTGCGGCCATAAACTGTAGTCACCAACAAGGATACAATTACCGCCATAGCCATACGGAATGTGATGTACTGGAATACACCCGCACCCGGGATACTGTAATTTTTATTCAGATAGCTAAACAGGTAATATAACATACGCTTTGCTTTAATGTGCAGATATGCTGATGTGCAGATATGCAGATTATTATTTATGTTTATTTAATTGACTCTTTAGTTAGTTTTATACTTATATTATGATTTGCACATCTGCACATTTACGCACCTGCACATTTACAACATTAATTTAAACTGTTCCAGTAATTCTTCCATATCATCAAAATGGTTTTTTACGCCATTTATCTCCTGATACTTTTCGTGGCCCTTACCTGCAAGCAGGACAATATCGCCTGGCTGCGCAAACATGCAGGCTGTTTTAATTGCCTCTCGCCTATCGGCAATACTTACAGCATGCCTTTTAAAAGCAGGGTCAATACCTGCTTCCATATCTTTTATAATTTGGGCGGGGTCTTCTGTGCGTGGGTTGTCTGATGTTAATATCAGTTTATCGCTCCATTCACTGGCAACCTTTGCCATTACCGGGCGCTTGGTTTTATCCCTGTCGCCGCCGCAACCTATAACAGTTATTACTTTTTCACTGCCCTTTCGTATATCATGGATAGTGCTTAACACATTCTGCACAGCATCTGGGGTGTGGGCATAATCAACAATCCCAATTGTTTTGTTTGATGATACTATGTATTCAAACCTGCCTTCGGCACCGGTTAATTTGCTCAAACTAACTAATACTTTTGAGCGATCCTGATCAAGCAGCATAGCTGTAGCGTATACCGCTAATAAGTTATAAGCATTAAATGTACCCACCAGCTTAAACCAAACTTCTTTGTCATCAATATTCAGCAACAGGCCGCCAAACTGGTTCTCAATAATACGGGCCCTATAATCGGCCATGCTTTTTAATCCGTAGGTTTTTTTATGCGCCAATGTATTTTGCAGCATTATATTACCATTCTTGTCGTCACTATTGGTTAAAGCGAATGCGCTTTTTGGCAGGCCGTCAAAGAATGCCTTTTTGGCCTTCAGATAGCTATCGAAAGTTTTATGATAATCAAGATGATCATGTGTAAGGTTAGAGAATATGCCTCCTGAAAAACGCAGCCCCTCAATGCGGTGCTGTGCTACCGCGTGCGAACTCACTTCCATAAAACAATAATCGCAGCCCTCATTAACCATTTCGCTTAATAGCTCATTCAGCGCTACAGGATCTGGCGTAGTATGAGTTGACGGTACTATGCGGCCATTCACCTGGTTTTCTACAGTTGACAGCAGTCCGCATTTATAACCCATATCACGAAACAGCTTATATAATAAAGTGGCTATTGTGGTTTTACCGTTTGTACCCGTAACACCAACCAACTTTAGGTTTGATGACGGATTTTCATAGAAGTTTGCTGCGATAGTACCCAATGCTTTGGCAGAATCTGCAACCATTAAAAAATCAACTTCGCCGGTCACGTGGGCAGGCAACTGCTCACATATCACAACAATGGCACCATCTTTAATGGCTTGTTCAATATAATCATGGCCATCAACAGTGGTACCTTTTAAAGCTACAAATAAGCAGCCGGGCACAACTTTACGCGAATCAAAAACTACTGCAGATATTTCTACATCGGCACTACCTTGTAATTCGGTAAACGCCACCCCCTCTATTATATCACTCAAATATCTCATAGTAGTTCTATAGTTATTTTTGAGCCCTTTGGTATCTGGCTTCCCCCTGTTACTGATTGTTTATCTACCGTTCCGCTGCCAATCACCTTTACCTTGTACCCGGCGTTACCCAATGCAAATAGGGCATCACTTAAACCCATACCGGTAACATTTGGTACAGTGCCTGTTTTATATTTATTTTCTTCAAGCGCTATACCTCTGCTGGTATCAATACCATTAACATTGGTTGATGCATATAAAGGTTTTAAACCCAAATTATCATACACTTTTTTAAGCGCCTTTAGATTGCCTTGCTTGTACTTTGGCAGTGTGGTGTTACCTACTAAACTTACCGGAGCACGTTTAATTTCCATATCGCTGGCGTAAACCCTGTCTGCAATTTCCTTAAACACAGGCCCGGCAACTGATGCTGCGTAGTATCCATTTTTAGGGTCGTTGATAACTACTATCAGCGAGTATTTAGGATGGTCGGCAGGGAAATAACCGCAAAAAGATGATTGGTACTGCTTTTTAGCCTTGTATCCTTTATTACCATCAGCAACCTGTGCTGTACCCGTTTTACCCGCTATTTTGTATAAAGGGTTATAAACATATTGCTTACCTGTACCCTCACTAACAACACCCTCCAGCATCCCCTGCATCTTTTTAAGGGTTACATCAGAGCATATCTTTTCATTGAGGACTGTTGTATGAAAAGTTTCAACCGTATTGCCTAATCTTCTTATCTCCCTTACAAAAACCGGCGATACCAGCTTACCATTGTTTGCTATAGCGTTATAAAACGACAGCATCTTTAATGGTGTAAGCTGCATTTCATAACCATAGGCCATTTGCGGCAGTGTCATGTTTTTGTTCCAGCTTTTATTGTTTGGATTTTTAACTACAGGTTGTGCTTCGCCCGGAATTTGCAACCCCATCTTTTCGTTCAACTTCCAATCGTACAAATGATCTGTAAATTTGCTTTGATTGGTTTTGTAGCTGGTATTAACCAAATAAGCGACTGCCGCATTTGACGATTCTTCAAAAGCCTTTTTCACGCTCACCCTTCCAATGCTTCCATGCGAATCTTTAATAACATGGCCTTGTATAGGGTAGTCACCAGTATTTACCATGGTGTTAGTATCAATCATCTTATCCTCAAGCATAGCCATATATGACGCTACTTTAAAGGTAGAACCCGGGTCCTGATTACCAGCTATGGCATAATTGAATTTTTCCTTGTATGAGCCGTCGGGCATTTTTGTAAAGTTGGCAACTGCCCTTATCTCGCCTGTAGCAACTTCCATCAATATAACCGCGCCGTGGTCGGCATCACTTTTTACTAATTGTTTTTCCAACGCGCTTTGGGCCACATCCTGAAAGTTAATATCAATGGTCGACATGATATCGGCACCTTCTTTGGGTGAAATCTCATCATCATCATTAACAGGCCTCCAAACATTACCAGCCATGCGCTGCTCTAAACGCTTACCGCTTTCGCCATTAATATAGCTTGAGTACGCGCCTTCAAGGCCAACAGCATTTGTTACGTTATCATTCTTATACCCAATTGTACGGGCCGCTAAAGAACGGAATGGCAATATGCGTTTGTTTTGTGGAACAATAATCAATCCTCCCTTATACTTGCCTAAGCAAAAGACAGGAAATTTGCGAATCTCTTTTAACTCCTTGTACGTAACCTTACGCCTAACTAACTGGTAGCGTGAACTATCCTTACGTGCATCACGAAACATTCTTGAATACTCTCTTGCCGATTTATCGCCATAAACCTGCGAAAGCTTCATGGACAGTGAATCAATCTTTTCGTCAAAAACCTTGTCATCGGCAATACCGGCGGCCAGCATATCCATACGTAACTCATACTCCGGTACCGACGTAGCCAGCAAGCTGCCATCAACAGAGAAAATATTACCCCTTGCAGCCTCAATGGTTTTGTAGCGGGTAGACATGGTTTTAGCCATAGCCTTCCACTTATCGCCCTGGGCAAATTGTACTCGGCACAGCTGAAATACCACAGCTGCAGCAAAAAGCAGGATCAACCCAAATGCAAGGTAAACCCTTAGCAATATGTTAGTTCTAATGCTCATTCCTGTGCATCCTCCTTCACTGTTATTTTTTGCGGTGGTTGCTCTGACGTTTTAATACCTAATGTATCTGCCCGTTTAGCTACCTCTGTTAATGTACTTTTAAAGGCAAGATCTGCTTTGCTGCTTTTGTATTCCCAGCTTAACTCTTTAACCTCTTTACTTATCTTATCAATATCACGTACTGCGTTTTCTGATATATGCCTGTTAGCTATATACAGCATGCCCAAAAAAGCGATGTACAAAATAAACGGAAGAGCACGCGTAGCATCATCAGTACTGATGACACCCTTTGTTAAAAATTGCGTTAAAAAGTTATCGGGAAGTTCCTTTGCAGGTTTCTCGTCAACAATAAGCTTCTTTTCAGCTATTTCTTCTTCCGGAATTTCTGTACGTAAACGATTGGTCATCTTTTTACAGCTATTCTTAATTTAGCGCTGCGCGCTCTGTTGTTATTACTTATCTCTTCATCAGTCGCCGTTATAGCACCACGACTTACCGCATCAAACGGCCTGTTATCATTACCGTAAATATCTTTCTCTAATTCACCGCTAAATTTGCCTTTGGCGATGAAATTTTTCACCAGTCTATCCTCAAGTGAGTGATACGACATTACAACCAACCTACCGCCAACAGCCAATACCTCAGATGTTTGCAACAAAAAATCCTTTAAAGCCTCCAATTCCTGGTTCACTTCAATGCGTAATGCCTGGAAAACCTGTGCCAGGTATTTGTTCTCTTTCCCACGGGGAATGAGGTTGCTTATAGCATTCTTAAGATCGGCAATGGTAACTATTGGGCCGTTAAGCCTTGCTGTTACTATTGTTTTTGCCAGTGATTTAGCGTTTTGGATTTCGCCATACATGCCAAAAATGCGATGCAGATCGGCCTCGCTATAATTATTTACTACTTCTTTAGCACTCAAGTCTGATAACTGGTTCATGCGCATATCCAGTTCAGCGTCAAACCTGGTAGAAAAACCACGCTCGGCTTGATCAAACTGATATGATGATACACCCAGATCCGCAAGTATGCCATCAACCGGGATAGCATCATGCAAACGGGTAAAATTCTTTAGGTAGCGGAAGTTTTGATCTATAAAAGTAAACCTGTCATCTTCAATAGCGTTTTGCTGTGCATCAACATCCTGGTCAAAAGCCAATAAACGCCCATCATTACCCAGGTGCTTCATTATCTCGCGCGAATGGCCACCACCACCAAAGGTTACATCCACATAAGTACCATTAGGTTTAATTGCTAAGCCATCAATACATTCCTGCAGCATAACCGGTGTATGGTAATTACTCATTGCGCCCCCTTCCTTTATTGCCCATTACTTCTTCGGCCAACTCGGCAAAATTCTCAGGTTCGTTATTTATCATTTCCTGATGTGCCCTCTTATCCCAAACCTCAACCTTGTTCAGCATTGTAGTTAGCACAACCTCGCTGGTAATGCCGGCATGATCCAATAAATTTTTTGGCAAAAGCACCCGGCCCGCAGCATCAGGCTGCAAATTTGTTGCGCCGGCAGTAAAATATCTTATAAACTGCAAGCTTTTTCTATCGTATTCATTAAGTTTGCTTAGTTCATCAAGCTTCTTGTCCCATTCCGTTTTTGTGTAAATAACCAGATATTTTTCAAGGCCACGATTAATCACAAGGCCCTCTGAGTCAGCTTCTGGAAGCTGCTTTTTGAGGCCTGTAGGGATCATCATCCGCCCTTTGGCATCCAGTTTACATTCAAATTCACCGGTTAAATAGGACATTCTTATTGGTCAACAATTTTTGTAATGTAAAAGTAGATTACTTTTACCACTTTTTACCACTTTCTACCACCAAAAAGTTTTCAACATTTTTTGGGGTGGCTTTCTGTATGATAACTGCCTGTTATTTATAGCTTTGGAAATATAATTACATACTTAAAAAAGATGATCATTGTTATACAATGCACCGACAGAGTGGGCCTGGTTGCTGCTATATCTGGCCTGCTGGCAAAGCAGGAACTTAACATTATTAGCATGCATGAACATGTTGATAATACGGCGAATTTGTTTTTTATGCGCCTTGAAGTTTATGGAGCAAGTGATGCAAATGACTTACAATACAATTTACAGAGAATACTGCCCGAAGGGGCGTTAATAAAAGTAAATCCGTTATCGCACAAAAAGATAATAGTACTGGTTACCAAAGAGTACCATTGCCTGGCAGATATTTTAGTGCGAAACTATTTTAATACCCTTGGCGCAAGCATACAATGCGTTATTGGTAATCATACCACCCTTCAAGATATTTGTTCCCGTTTTAATATTCCTTTTTATCTTGTACAGGTAAATGGGGACAATACCGCCTTTGAAGAAAATATTATTAATATAACCAAGCAATATGAATATGACTATTTAGTGCTGGCCAAATTTATGCGGATACTCTCCCATAGTTTCGTGAGCCGTTTCCCAATGCAAATAATTAACATACATCACTCCTTTTTACCGGCATTTGCAGGTGCCAGCCCTTATAGGCAGGCATATGAGCGTGGAGTAAAGCTGATAGGTGCTACGGCCCATTATGTAACCGACGAACTGGACGAGGGGCCAATCATCGCGCAGCAAATAATACCTGCAGACCATTCCCTAACTGTACATGACATGGTAAAAGCCGGTAAAGAAATAGAAACTGCCGTATTGGCCAAAGCTCTTAAACTGGTTTTTGACGACCGGGTATTTGTTTACAAAAATAAAACCGTAGTGCTGGAGTAAACAAAGTTTACCAGATAGACTTTAGCGGAGTTACTTCCAAATTTTTAATTTCCATTCCGTTGGTTACAATGCTTAAGTGAGTGTAGGGCTTTTTAGGAAAAAACACACTGGTTAAGTTGCTGAGGCCTCCATCGGCAAATGATTCTACTGATGATGCATCAACAATCAGTTCCAGATCTGAATGAGGTGTAGTATCAATACGAGGTGCATAGGCAACCCCGGTGAATAGCTTGCTAAAATCATCCCGGCCGGCGTTGGTGCGGTTAACGTAATATCGATTGTTCCTTTTATCGAACCCTAAAATCAACTTCTCGCCGCTTTCATTAGCCAAAACAACTGAGTAACTATTTAGCTGCTCTGTTTTAAATTTTAACCTATACTGAGAAAGGTTTTTTTTAATAATAGAAAACAAATTGTTATGGTTAGCTATCCGCTCGGCATCAATTTTAATAGTTTTTGCAGCAATATTTTTTAACTCTTTTACTGGTTTTGAGGCCAGGTAAATATCATCATCTACCGACTTTAAAGATAGTTCCCGCGGGATGGTCATGGCATTGCGCCATTTAACGGTAGGCACCTCATTGGCATATAACCAATTACCCATCCAGCCCAAAAATATTTTGCGGTTACCTGTGTTTGACCATGTTACACCGGCATAATCATCCGGACCAAAATCTATCCATTTGGTTTTGCTGTTTATTGGTGTGAATTTACTGCCATCAAACTCCCCCACAAAATATTGTGTAGCCGAGCCACCGTTAATACCACCGGGATTTATACTTACCAGCAGTACCCAATATTCTTTGCCATCCACTTTTAACGGAAAAAGATCCGGGCACTCCCAAACCCCGCCGTGAGCGCCAAGCATCTGGCCAAACTCACTTTCCTTATCCCAGCTTTTTAAGTTAGCCGAAGAGTAAAACGTTATTCTATCCTTAGTGGCCAGGCTCATTACCCATTTTTTGCCCGGGCTATACCAAAACACTTTAGGGTCGCGAAAATCTTTGATACCGGTGTTTTTAAGTACCGGGTTGCTTTTATATTTTGCCCAGGTTTTACCTTCATCAAGGCTATAGGCCAGACTTTGATTCTGGTAGTTTATAGATCCCGCCTTTTCGCCTTTAGGGTCATGATGGGTAAATATGGCCACCATGGCAGGCTTATTTTTTGTGCCGAAACCAGAAGTGTTTTTTTCATCAACCACAACGCTGCCGCTGAAAATATAGCCCAGCTTATCAGGATATAAAGCTATCGGCATTTGCTTCCAGT
>JAQBNZ010000051.1 GCA_028288285.1 Mucilaginibacter sp. | reverse complement strand
CTGTCCAGGCGCCACGGGTTACTACTTCATTTCCAGATTCCCTCATATCTTCTATCTTTATATTGATATCAGGAAATGCCTTAATCATAGCATTCATCCCCTCTTTTAATGACGCTCTGCTATTATCGGCATGGGGCTTAGGGTAATCATGGCTAACAAAATCGGTGCTCAAAAGCTGGTCTAATACTTCCGGTTTGTGCAAGTTAATAACCTCGTTGAAAAACCTTTCAACAGGGGCTGTGGTTTTTGATTGTGTTTGCATTTTTTTTGAGAAATATGGTTAGTGTGCCCATCTACAGGGGTGGGCATTCCCTTTAATGTGTTTTGGCCCTGCTTGTTCTTATAGCTTACAAATTCTAAATAACTTTATTAGTTGTTGAAAATGCCAATAAGGGCTAAATAATACCTAACATTTAAATTATTTCCTTTCATAATTTATCTCCTTTCAATTTTTTAGATTTATTAATAAATTTTAAATGCGGTTTGATTGAAAGGTTATTGGCTGAATAGCTCTATGGTAGTTATGAGAATGAAAAAACAAGAAAGCTTCTCTAATTCAATACAGCTTAAAAGTAATGTTGTTTTAAAAAACGTCCTAATTTTCTTAATAATTCAGCCTATGATTGGTGTTATCACCGCACCCCACTGCCTGGCGCGAGTATGTAGTGCAGGACTAAGGGTGGCGTACTCGTGTCTTTTATTATTTGGTACTCATTTAAGCTAAAAGTACTTCATAGAATGCTACTTTGCAAGAAGCAGGCACGAGTACGCTGCCCCGCCGGCAAATGCTGTATTTCGCGCCAGATAGAGACAGCCACCTTTACAATAAGATTGAGAAATTTGGTTTGAAGAGAGGGGAATAAAGGATTTTTTATGCCTGCCGATTTGACTATGGCGCTGGGTACGACTTAAATTTTAAGTATAAAAAGGCTTTTTGATATCGAAAGGGGTCTTTTTTGGGTTCGACTCCGGTGGAGGTTTTTGATATTTGCCTCACTAATGTTGCGTTGTAGAATGGTATTCTTAACAATTAATTCAATTTCCCGCCTTTTACCAAACCGCTGTTATGCGCTGCTTTTACTCATTTGTTACCAATTTCTTCTGCCAGTCCAATAAGAAGTCCTTCGGTTCCTCGAATGTAGCATAGTCGATACGAGTTCTCATACTGAACCACTTCTCCAACGAGTTGAGCACCATGCTTGGTTAGTCTGGATACCATTTCGTCAATGTCTTCAACGGTGAACATGACACGTAGATAACCAAGGGCGTTCACAGGCGCAGTCCGGTGATCTGATATAATGGGAGGTGTCATAAATTTCGAAAGTTCGAGTCGACTGTAGCCATCAGGAGTAACCATCATAGCAATCTCTACGCACTGAGAACCAAGTCCAGTAACACGACCAGCCCATTCTCCTTCTACTGTCCCTCGCCCTTCGAGTTTCAAGCCTATCTCTGAGAAAAACGAAATAGCGTCATCAAGTGATTCTACAACGATGCCGACATTGTCCATTCTTAGTAATTTGTTTTTTGTCATTGTTTTAGTCTTTATTAAATTTCATTCAATTGAGTTTCCGTCTATGCGTCTCTATTATCATAAAGTTGCGCATAACTCACTGTCTGGCGCGAGTATGCAGTGCAGGGTTAAGGGTGGCGTGTTCGTGTCTTTTGTATTTGGTACTCATTTAAGCAAAAAGTACTTCATAAAATGCTACTTTACAAGAAGCAGGTACGAGTACGCTGCCCGCCGGCAAATGCTGCATACTTGCGCCAGAGAGGGTTATCCGCACCACCCTGCTCACCATCCACTAACATCCCAGCCTTTTTTGGATCAGTTAAAAACTGCCGGAATTAACCTACCTAACAGTTTTAACTACTTGTAAAATTCTCCAAAGTGCCAAAGGATCCCAGATGGATCATGCATGAAACATTCTCTACCCCATTCATATTCTCTCATTGGCGTTAGTTTTACACGTTTATATTTAGCTGTAAGGTCCAAAGCCAAAAGTTCGTTCCAATACCTTCCAACATCTTCCACCTCTAAAAAGACCATTGTATTATCTACCCAATCCTTAACAAAAGCGTCCTGCAAATAAAACCCTATATCTTCGGTTTTAAAAAGAGACATATTATGTGTCAGGATTTTTTCTTGAAAACCAAGATCCCGGTAAAAACTCCGTGAAACTTCAAAGTTTTCGGCTCCAATAAATGGCCTAATAGATATCGCTTTATGTTCCATTTTTTTTCGTTTTTTAATTGTTGCTGACCTTTCACGGCATAACGATTATGATGATCGGCAGTAAAATATTGTTCGCGAGTTGAAGTTGAGAATAAAGATAAAAAGTTTAATGATTATTTCTGTTGTCCGCTGATACCGTTGGGCTTACATGTCGGGATTCAGCCTATGATTGGTGTTATCACCGCACCACCGCCCACCATCCGCTAAAATCCTCACATTGCCGCAAAACCATCAACGCTTTTAGAGCCAAATAAAATAAGCGGTACCAGACTGCAGGTAAATATTTATGCTGCTGTAACAGTCTTTTTGGCCTACACCATGATACTGTTAAAAAGGTATCTTTATTATTATGATATCCTACGAAGAACAAGCCTTAACAGAACTGCATGCCTGGCAACAAAAAATGCAAAAAGGCCCTTCGTTAGGAAACCGGATAGCAAAAAGCTTCCAGAATAAAATTAACGGATGGATACCAGAGAAGGTTCATAAGATGATAACCGTAACTATCGAAAAGATGATAAAGGCGGCTATCTTCGGTATTAAATATACCACATCTATTAAGCTGCCACCTGATGCTTCTTTGTTATTAAGGGAAAGCTATGTTAAACAGCAGATAACCGTTTATCAGAAAACAGCAACGGTAGAAGGTGCAGTAACCGGTGCCTGTGGTATATTAATGGGCTTTGCGGATTTCCCTGTGCTTATCGGTATAAAAATGAAACTGCTTTTTAATATCGCCTCCCTTTACGGATACGACGTTAAGGATTTTAAAGAAAGGCTATACCTCCTGTATATTTTCCAGCTCGCATATTCCAGTCAGCAAAGGCGAAATGAAATTTACATACTTTTAAGGGATTGGGATAATTACAGTCAGGCTTTACCCGAAAATGCGGAAGACTTTGACTGGCGTATATTTCAGCAGGAATACAGAGATTACATTGACCTTGCAAAAATGGCCCAGCTACTACCTGTTATAGGTGCTGCTGTAGGCGCCATTGCTAATTATAAATTGGTTGCCGAACTGGGTAATACCGCAATGAATTGCTTTAGGATGCGGATGATAGATAAGCTGGAAAGATTGGAGAGTTAATGATCGCCAGTGCCTAACCTATGTCAACGGCTTTGTGCTCTTCAGCATCACAAATTATAATGAACTATCTTTGCCGCTTTCCATTTATAACACATGATACAGCAAGCACTCCAAAATTTAAAAATAAACGCTCTTAACCCAATGCAGGAGGCTGCTATCAGTGCCGCTAAAAAAGGCGATGTAATATTGCTATCTCCTACTGGCTCAGGTAAAACTTTAGGCTTTTTGTTGCCTTTGCTTAACTCGCTTAATACGGATATATCAACTGTACAAGCTATGATATTGGTGCCCTCGCGGGAGCTTGCCTTGCAGATAGAACAGGTTTTTAGGGCCATAGGTAGCGGCTTTAAGGTGAATTGTTGTTATGGCGGGCACTCTTTAAAAATAGAGCTAAACAACCTATCGCAGCCACCCGCTGTTTTGATAGGTACACCCGGCCGAATTGCCCATCATCTGCGCCGCGAAAGTTTTGATACCGCTAACGTCACTACCCTTATATTAGATGAATTTGATAAGGCATTAGAGTTCGGTTTCCAGGAAGATATGTCTTATATTATCAGGCAGCTACCGGCAATTAAAAAACGCATGCTTACCTCTGCCACACAAATGGATGTAATACCTTCCTTTACCGGTATTCATAAACCCATCACAATTGATTATTTAACCAATGCCGCTTCTGCCCCCGACCTTAAACAGAAGGTGGTTATATCAGAACCTGCCGATAGGTTAGATGTCCTTTTTGCGCTTGTATGTAAAATAAGTGATAAGCCTACGCTGGTGTTTTGTAACCACCGCGAAGCCGTTGAACGTATTAGCGATCTGCTTTATGACAAAGGTTTACCGCATGACATTTTTCATGGCGGCATGGAGCAGGACGACCGCGAACGTGCCCTGCTTAAATTCAGGAACGGCAGCCACAGAATATTAATTACAACCGACCTTGCTTCGCGTGGTTTAGATATACCCGAGATTGAGCATGTGGTGCATTACCAGTTACCGCATAACGAGGAAGCATTTTTACACCGAAATGGTCGTACTGCACGTATGCATGCCAAAGGTACCTCCTATTTGCTTTTAGCACCCGGCGAAAAACCGGCCTACTTGAGTGAGTTACCTGAAATTGAAGAACTACCCCAAAAAACAATCATACCCCAACTCTCCCCATGGGCTACAGTTTATATAGCTGCAGGTAAAAAAGACAAGATAAATAAGATTGATATTGTAGGCTTGCTTCTTAAAAAGGGTGAGCTGGCTAAAGAAGATCTTGGATTAATAGAGGTACTTGATTATTCGTCATATGCGGCGGTTAATCGTAAGCATATAGAGCGCACTGTACACCTGGTTAAAAATGAAAAGATAAAAGGCAGAAAGATCAAGATAGAAATTTCGAGGTAAGGTTTCTCATTTAATGAGTTGAATTCCTGTGTATAGGATGCAGCCCTCGGCCGCTCACTTTTTTTAAATAAACTGCTGTATATAAGCGCTGCCATTCTTTACTATTTACCTAAATAAAGTATCTTAGCTGTACACTAAAAAACCTCATTATGAAAAAGTTATTACTATTTACTGTAGTGGCAATATTATTTGCCTGCAGTTCTGTTTTCGCACAAATAACTAAAGAACAAAGTGTTACCGAATGGACGCGCGCCAAAGCTTATACCAAAGCTTACCTTGATGCTATGCCTGCAGATGGCTATGCTTTTAAACCTACTCCGGAAATTAGAAGCTTTGCCGGGCAAATGTTGCACCTTGCTGATGCTAACTACTTTTTTGTAGCCACAGCAAGTGGTAAAGAGAGTCCGATGGGAAAAACTTCCTTAGAAAAAACCGCAGCCCAAACCAAAGAAGCAACTACAAAAGCAGTAATGGACAGTTACGATTGGGCAATCGGTGCTATACAGGGCATGACTGACGCACAGCTTCAGGAAACTGCAACCATGGGCAAAGACATGAAAATAGCTAAAGGATTAGTTTTAGCAAAAGGCTTTGAACACCAAACCCATCACCGTGGTCAAACAACTGTGTATCTTCGCTTAAAAGGCGTTACTCCTCCGCCTGAAATGCTTTTTTAATACAGATAAAATCATTAAACGTACATTTTAATTTAACCACAAAGAATACATAGATTTTGAATCTTAGTGTTCTTTGTGGTTTTTCCCCTTGTGTTCTTTGTGGTTAACTACCATTGAGCTATTCTTTTCATTCACAAATATTTTTAATTACTAAAATAATTAGCAATTTTGTTATGTGAATCAAAACTCCATTTCCATAAAGGCCGAAGCCCGTGTGCTGTTTGTTGACATGAACAGTTATTTTGCCCGTTGTGAGCAGCAGGCTAATTTCTGGCTGCGCCACAGGCCGGTTGGGGTTTGTGTTTACACAGGCAAGTATGGTTGTGTTATATCACTCTCAACAGAGGCGAAAGAGCGCGGCTTAAAAGCTGGCATGCGTTTAAATGATGCCATGGCCATATGTCCCGAGCTGATCCCTGTTGAAAGCAACCCTGCACGTTACCGGGAATATCATAAAAAGATAATTAATGTAATGCGCAATTACAGTAATGATGTGGTGCCCAAAAGCATTGATGAGGCTATTATTAACCTGAGCAATTATGACCATGTTGACCCAATGCAGATAGCCATCAACATTAAAAATGATATTTTAAAAGAGGTTGGCGACTGGCTCACTTGCTCGGTAGGGATTGCACCTAACGCTTTTTTAGCCAAACTGGCTTCTGTTAGGGGTAAAAAAAAGAACGGGTTAATGATGATAACCCCTCAAAATATTGATGCCGTTTTAAGTGAACTAAAATTAGGCGACCTGCCTGGTATTGGGGCTAACATGTCATACCGGTTAGAGCGTGCCGGTGTTAAAACCCCGTTAGAAATGCGCTATGCCACACCACAAAAGCTAAAGGCGATTTTTAAAAGCATTGATGGTATTTATTGGCATTATCGCTTAAATTTTATTGAAACCAATATTGTAGCGCATGATTACCGGGGCATGCAGGCCATGCGGCAGATATCCGCAGAAAAGCGCAAACACATCACTTATATTGATCAGTTATTTATGACCCTGTGCCTTACGCTGGAGAAACGCATGGTGCACCATAAATTTTATTGTAAATCGGTAGGGTTTACGGCCCGGTATGAGGATGACACCCGTTGGGATGATGCCTTTACTATTAGCACACCTGTGCAAGATGCCATAAGCCTTATGCGGATGATCCGCCTTCGCATGGCTAAGTTTGAACAGTCCACAAATTCGGGCCCTGTGTTAAACACCAGGATAACACAAATGCGTGTGGCGGTTACCAACTTTGTAAACAATGGCAATATGCTTTACAGTTTGTTTGAGGACATGGATCGCAAGGAAACTGCTTTTAAAACCATGCATGAAATAAAAGATAAATTTGGGTCTGATAAACTGGTGCGTGCCATTGAAATGACGGACGGTAAGGTTATAAAAGATGTTATCGGTTTTGGGTCAGTAAAAGATTTAACAGATCTGGATTATAAAGCAATAAGTTAACCGCTGGTTACCTGAACAATACGTTCAATTAACAAAACCTAATTCACATTTAAATAAATGCTTATTAATGTTAATCAAAAGCACTAATTTAAACCGCGTTAACTAACTATACCGTATGAACATATTGCTGTGCTATAAATTAGCTGCATCACTATTAATAACAGTGTTTTTTTTATCGGAATGCCGCCTTGAACCTGTCCCTACTAAAACTAATCCCACTACATCCACCGGAACAGCCCAACTGTTATATCCTGCTAATGATATACCACTTAAAAATATGTTTGGTATAAATAGCTACGAATGGAACTTCTTAGAAAATCCCGCTGCCACTAATGACAGAAATGTTATTTATGAGGCTAACATGGCGCTTATAAAAAGCTTCAGCTCGATAAGGCATTACATGAACTGGAATAAGTTAGAAAACACAGAAGGCGATTATACTTACAACCCCACCTATAATGGCAGCTGGAACTACGACTTAATATATACTCGCTGTAAGCAAGATGGCATTTTGGTTTTAGCCGACATGAAGAACCTGCCGGTATGGATGATGAACACCTACCCACCAGACCAGCATAATGATGAGAATGTACCTGCTCCTTACGGATCAGACCGAAGTAAACCGGCATCATATGTAGCGCAGGCCCGTACAGCTTTCCAGTTTGTAGCGCGTTATGGTTTTAATACTGCCGTTAACAGAACCCTGGTAAAAGTTGATAGCCGCCCACGCTGGTCAAACGACCGTATCAATACGGTTAAAATTGGTATGGGACTCATTAAATATATTGAATGTAATAATGAGAACGACAGGTGGTGGAAAGGCGATAAAGCCACACAATCACCGGAGGAATACGCCGCTAACATGTCGGCCTTTTATGATGGGCATAAAGGTACATTGGGTGCAAATGCCGGTGTAAAAACCGCAGACCCTAACATGATAGTGGTAATGGGTGGGCTTGCTACTGCTAATGCAGACTATGTACAAAGAATGATAAACTGGTGTAAAACCAACCGGGGTTACAAAGCAAATGGTAAAGTGAATTTATGTTTTGATGTGATCAATTATCATTTATACTCAAATAACGGTAGTGTACTTACACACAAAACGGCTTCAATGGGCGTAGCACCGGAACTTTCAGAAGCTGGCACTATTTCCAATTCATTTATAAAGGTTGCTAATGGTATCCCCGTATGGGTAACCGAAACTGGTTATGACATTAACCAGCAAAGCTACCAGCACGCCCCGCCAGTTGGCGATAAGTCCGCATTGGTAACCCAGGCCGACTGGATCTTGCGATCATCATTATTATACATCCGTCATGGTATTAAAAATCTGTTTTTTTATCAGTTGTTTGATGCCTTCCCTAATAACCCGGTACAATATTCAACCTCCGGCCTGGCCGAAGGAACTCAACGCCGCCCCGCTGCCGATTATATTTTGCAAACCAGCAAGCTAATGGGCACTTATCTTTATAAGGGAACTATTAATGCCGATCCATTGGTTGATAAGTTCCAGTTAGGTACAAAAACAATGTATGTATTAACCATACCCGATCAAAAGAACCGTACAGCAAATTACACGCTTGACCTGGGCAAGGCAACCGCAGCTATAATCCATACGCTGAAAGTTGGCGCAGATGCAATGGAAAGCAAACAGGTAAGAACCACGGGCGGTAAATTTAAAATAACAGTTACAGAAACGCCTGTGTTTGTTGAGGCGGCGCCATGAGTTTCATTTTACCCTGAAGGCAATGGATAATAAAGCTAATTGACAGTTACATGCCAATTTATCCGCTTAAAAAGTTATTTTTGCGCTTGAATGAAGCACATACGTAATTTTTGTATAATAGCACATATTGACCACGGTAAAAGTACCCTTGCCGATAGGTTATTGGAATACACCGGCACCATTACCCAGCGCGAATCGCAGGCACAATTGCTTGACGATATGGACCTGGAACGCGAACGCGGTATTACCATTAAAAGCCACGCCATCCAGATGGATTATGAGCTTGATGGGCAGAAATATATACTTAACCTTATTGATACACCCGGGCACGTAGATTTCTCATACGAGGTATCCCGTTCTATAGCTGCATGTGAAGGCGCATTGCTTATTGTTGATGCTGCACAGGGTATACAAGCACAAACCATATCTAACCTTTATTTAGCGTTAGAGAATGACCTGGAAATCATCCCCGTTTTAAACAAAATGGATCTCCCCGGCGCTATGCCCGAGGAGGTTAAAGACCAGATAGTTGAGCTGATAGGTTGCAAGCGTGAAGAAATTCTGGCGGCATCCGGTAAAACCGGTATGGGCGTGCATGATATTTTGCGTGCTATTGTTGATCGTGTCCCCGCCCCTGTTGGTGACCCGGAAGCACCGCTACAGGCATTGATATTTGATTCGGTTTATAACTCCTTCCGTGGTATTGTGGCTTACTTTAAAGTAGTTAACGGAGAGATCCGCAAAGGCGATAAAGTAAAGTTCTTTGCTACCGAGAAACAATATATTGCAGAAGAGGTTGGTACGCTAAAACTTAAGCAACTACCAAAAGATGTAATTAAAACCGGCGATGTTGGTTATATTATATCGGGCATTAAAGAATCGCGCGAGGTAAAAGTTGGTGATACCATAACAACCATAAATCGCCCATGCGAAAGTGGTATACAGGGTTTTGAAGAGGTAAAACCAATGGTATTCGCCGGCATCTACCCTGTTGATACAGAGGATTACGAAGAGCTGCGCGAATCAATGGCTAAGCTGCAACTAAACGATGCCTCATTGGTTTTTGAACCGGAATCATCAGCGGCTTTGGGTTTTGGTTTCCGTTGCGGTTTCCTGGGTATGCTGCATATGGAGATTATCCAGGAGCGTTTAGAGCGCGAATTTAATATGACGGTTATTACCACCGTACCTAACGTATCTTATATTGCACATTCCACCAAGGGCGACCCGATCATTGTAAATAACCCATCAGATCTTCCTGATCCAAGCAAGATAGACTTTGTTGAGGAGCCTTATATTAAAGCTACCATCATTACCAAATCTGAATTTGTTGGGCCGGTAATGTCGCTTTGTATACAAAAACGCGGATTCATTAAAAACCAGTCGTACTTAACATCTGACCGTGTTGAACTGGTGTTTGAAATGCCAATGGGCGAGATCGTTTTCGACTTTTATGATAAGTTAAAAACAATATCAAAAGGCTATGCCTCGTTTGATTACCACCAGATAGGCTATCGCCAGTCGGATTTAGTACGTTTGGATATTAAACTGAATGCCGAGCCGGTTGATGCCCTATCATCACTGATATTCCGCGGTAACTCTTATGATTTTGGTAAAAAAATCTGCGAAAAACTAAAGGAACTTTTGCCACGCCAGCAATTCGAGATTATTATACAGGCATCAATTGGTGCTAAGATCATTGCCCGCGAAACAGTGAAAGCATTACGTAAAGATGTTACTGCTAAATGTTATGGTGGTGATATCTCCCGTAAACGTAAGCTGTTAGAAAAACAGAAAAAAGGTAAAAAACGCATGCGCCAGGTAGGTAACGTAGAGATACCACAATCGGCATTTATGGCGGTATTAAAATTAGATTAATTTAGAATCAAGAGACAGGAATCAAGAGATAAGATAGGAACTATTCTTTTTACCATCTCTTGATTCTTGTCTCTTATATCTTGACTCTTACAATGCAATTACTCGACGGAAAATACGTATCAGAAAAACTTAAGGTTGAAATAGCCGAAGAAGCGGCTAAGATATTGGCAACTACAGGTCGCAAACCACATTTGGTAGCCGTATTGGTTGGCCATGATGGTGGCAGCGAAACTTATGTGGCCAGCAAAATGAAGAACTGCGAAAAGGTAGGCTTTAAATCTACCCTGGTGAGATATGAAGATGATGTTACAGAAGAAGAACTGCTTGCAAAAGTAGCCGAATTAAATGCTGATCAGGACATTGACGGCATTATTGTACAGCTCCCCCTACCCAAACACATCGATCCGGAAAAGGTAACTGAACGGATTGATCACCGTAAGGATGTAGACGGTTTCCACCCGGTTAATTTGGGTCGTATGCAACGCAACCTGCCATCATTTATTCCTGCTACCCCTTATGGTATTACTTTAATGTTAAAAGAATATGGTGTTGAAACATCAGGCAAGCATTGCGTAGTTGTTGGCCGCAGTAATATTGTAGGCTCACCTATGAGTATTTTAATGGCCCGCAATACCTACCCCGGTAACTGCACCGTAACTATTTGCCACAGCCGCACACCTGATATTAAAAAATTTACGCTTGATGCTGATATCCTTATTGTAGCTATAGGTAAAAAGAACTTTATTACTGCAGATATGGTAAAAGATGGTGTGGTAGTAATTGACGTAGGTATGAACCGCGAAACTTCAACCACAACAAAATCTGGCTACAAATTATACGGCGATGTTGATTTTGAAGGTGTTGCACCAAAAGCATCATGGATAACGCCGGTACCAGGTGGCGTAGGTTTAATGACCATTATTGGATTATTGAAAAACACCCTGGCATCTGCCAATAAAGAGGTGTATGTATAGTGAGTGGTTTATTGGTTAATTAAGTGAGTATTTATTTTTTTATCTCAATCAACTTATTCAACCAATTAACTAATCTAACCATACTTAAAAATCAATCTTAAGGTTCATCAGAGCAGGATTTTTCATTACTTCATCCATACTGGTTGTGAGCGTTACTTTACGCCTGTCGGCAGATAGAATGGCTTTGGGATTGTTTATCTTTTTAACAGGCTTCGCAAAGTTTAATATTACTTTATAAGGCATATCTATTAGCATAGCTTTTGCCATAGCAAATTTTGAGCCTGCTGATTTTAAGAACGCATTAAATTTAACCTTATCAATTATACGGTAAAATTTATGCGGAGTAATATCATAAGTGTAATAGCTTTGACCTGTGATAAGGGGCTGTGCATCAAAGTTTTTAACAGCATTACTTTTGGCGACGCTATTCAATTGGTTATTCATTGATATGCTGCTAAGGTGTTGCAGATAATATTTCAAATCGGCAATATTCTTTGCTTCATGCCGTATGTTTACCTTCATAATATTTCTGTTCAGATCCATTTTAATGGCAAGCTCGCTTCCCTGTGCCATTTTCATTTCATCCAGATTCATGCCCTTTGAAATACTGTCGGGTAGCGCATCGTAAAAATTGAGTGTGGTATCTTTAACTAAAGCAAATTGAGGGGTTTCCCTAACCGAATCGGTCATTAGGTTCATTAAAACAGATACAGCCTTACCCATGTCAAAACCATATGTAACATTGCAGGAGCCATCGGGCTTAAAATCATAGCGTTCTTCAATATCAACACATGAACTCAAGCTCAGCAAAACGAAAAATAAGACTGGGAGGAAATGTTTTTTCATATTGCATTAATTTAAAGGTAATTATAGCAAAATAAGTTGATAGATTAAGAGCATTATACTATACAATTTTTTATTGTTGAAATGTCATATTGATGCTCTTTCAACCGCCTTTTGCCTTTAAACTTTAACCTTTCACCTCAAAAAGCTAACTTTGCACTTCATTATGGCACATCAAGTTCCGGAAGACGGCACATTACTTCCTTTAATGGAAGAGTTTTATACGATACAGGGCGAGGGATACAATACCGGTAAAGCTGCTTATTTTATTCGTTTAGGCGGATGCGACGTAGGCTGCCATTGGTGCGATGTAAAGGAGAGCTGGGATGCAGAGCTACATCCGCTTACCGCTGCTGATACTATCGTTGAGAATGCCTCCCGTTGCCCTTCAAAGGCCGTGGTAGTTACCGGTGGCGAGCCACTGATATATAATTTAGATTACCTTACCAAAAGGCTTCAGCAAAAAGGTATTAAAACATTTATTGAAACATCCGGCGCCTATCCTCTTTCTGGTCATTGGGACTGGATATGTTTATCGCCCAAAAAGTTTAAAGCACCTATGCAACAAGTTGCAGATAAGGCGAATGAACTAAAAGTGATCGTTTTCAATAAATCTGACTTTGCCTTTGCAGAACACCATGCCAAGCTGGTAGGCCCAAACTGTAAATTATATCTACAACCCGAATGGTCAAAAAATAAGGAAATGACACCCCTTATTGTTGATTATGTAATGGCCAACCCTCAATGGGAGATATCATTACAAACCCACAAATATTTAAATATCCCTTAATTTATAAGTACAATCGCTTAATATTGTAACTTAGTGTATTGAATAACGTATCAGTTTAACAATGCGCACAACCTTACTTTCGCTTATTTTTTTGATATTTTTACCTATTTGTGTATTTGCTCAGGAAAGGCAATATTCTACCACAAATAAAGAGGCTATTAAGTATTATTCATTGGCCGGTCAAAGCATGGACGAGCATTTGTATGACGAAGCCATTCTGCAGCTGCAAAAAGCTTTAGGCAATGATAATAAATTTGTGGAAGCACATGCTCAGTTAGCCGATGTATTGAGGATGAGGCGGCAAAATAAACCAGCCATTGAACAATACCTTAAAGTTATTGAGCTTGATCCTGAATTTAACCGCTCTGTTTATTTAAAAGTTGGCGATTCTGAAATTTCAGAGGCACAATATGCCAGTGCCCAACGGCACCTTGAAAAATATTTAACTTACCCAAACATTACAGCCCAAAACATGGCTTATGCCCAAAAGCTGGTAAATGATTGTAAATTCAGTATCCAGGCCTTACTGCATCCTGTAGCATTTAAGCCTGTAAATATGGGTGCCGAAATTAATACTGCTGATGATGAATATTTACCTACGGCTACTGCCGATGAAATGACGCTTATATTTACCAGGAAAATCAATAACAACGAGGATTTTTATAAAAGCGTTAAGTTAAATAACACTTGGCAAACTGCTGATTATTTAAGTAATGTTATAAATACAACGCAATACAATGAAGGTGCACAGTCAATATCGCAAGACGGAAAATATCTATTTTTTACCGGTTGCAACCGACCAGATGGTTTAGGTAGATGTGATATTTATATTTCGCAAAAAAGGGGCGATGACTGGGGTAAACCATTTAGCTTAAGCGCACCGTTAAACACACCTGGTTGGGAAGCACAGCCATCTATTAGCGCCAATGGCCGCACAATGTATTTTGTAAGCAATAGAAAAGGTGGCTATGGAGGATATGATATCTGGAAATCAACCCTTACAGAAAAAGGATGGGGTATGCCCGAAAATATGGGGCCGGAGATAAATACTCAATTTGATGAACAGTCCCCCTTTATTCATCCGGACGATAGCACATTTTATTTTTGCAGTAACGGATGGCCGGGCTTAGGTAATAAAGATCTTTTTGTAAGTAGATTAGGTACTGATGGAAAATGGAAAAAGCCTGAGAATTTGGGTTATCCTATCAACTCCAGTGGAGATGAAAACGGCTTAACCCTAACAGCCAATGGCGAGTATGCTTTTTTTGCGTCTAACAACTTAAAGGGATTTGGCGGATATGATATATATACCTTTCAATTACCTGTAAACCTGCGCCCAAATATGGTTACTTATGTAAAAGGCAGAATATTAGATGGAAAAACCAATAAACCTTTAGAATCTGCTATCGAGATAATTGACCTGCAAAACAATATTTCTGTTTATCAGGATTATAGCTCGGAAGATCAGGGCGAGTTTTTGGCGACTATCGCCGGTGGCAAAAATTATGCATTAAATATCTCTAAAGAAGGTTACCTGTTTTATTCTGATAACTTTTCACTAATTGGCCATAATGCTAAAAACGCGTTTAATATTTCTGTATCGTTGTCTCCTATTGAAGTAGGTGGTAAAGTTATATTAAAGAACATCTTTTTTGACACTAACAAGTTCGATTTAAAAGCGGAATCAAAAGCCGAACTGCAGAAAATTATAGAATTTTTAACACTTAACCCGGCTGTACATATAGAAATTTCGGGATATACAGATGATATTGGCAACGACCAGGTAAACCAGTTACTATCAGAAAATCGTGCAAAGTCTGTATATAGCTACCTAACTACGAATGGGATTAATGCAAATCGGCTGGTTTATAAAGGTTATGGAAAAACTGAGCCTATTGCACCTAATACTAACGATGAAAACCGTAGCAAGAACCGGCGTACAGAGTTTAAGATAATAGCCAAATAAGGATGTAACTTATAATTTAATTACAGACGGCACCAAAGAGAAAACCACAAAGATCACAAAGAATTAAATCTCTGTGATCTTTGTGGTTTTTGAGTGAAAATATTAGTGTTCTTTGTGGTTAAATCAACAATTTAATTAGCCATTCTCTAATTTCCAACTTCTGATAGGAACTTAATTCGCATCAGTTGCACTTCTTCGCGGGTATAATCATCAGTGCCAAGTTCAACTAAAGCATCATCAATAGAATCAACCTCGGCAGATTTAAAGTAGTCGTAAACCTCTTCCTGCTTATCCTCATCTATCATTTCATCAATATAATAGTTTAAATTAAGCTTTGTACCAGAGTTTACAATGGTTTCAACCTCTTTTAATATCTCTTCATAGGTTAAGCCTTTTGAGGCCGCTATATCATCTAAGTTTAAGTGACGATCAATATTTTGGATAATAAATACCTTTAATGCCGATTTATTAGCCGCACTTTTGATCACCATATCAATCGGACGATCTATATCGTTATCCTCAACATATTTATTGATCAGATCAACAAAAGGGGCACCAAATTTTAAAGCCTTACCCGCACCTACGCCTGATATTTGCTTCAGCTCTTCGGTATTGATAGGGTAATGAGTGCACATTTCCTCTAAAGATGGATCCTGAAAAATAACGAAAGGAGGTAAACCTTTTTGTTTAGCCAGCTTTTTGCGCAAATCCTTAAGCATTTGCAGGAGTTTTGTATCTAACGCACCACCTCCTTGTTTAGGTCCATCTTCGCCTTCATCCTCATCCATAGGGCCCATTTCTCTATTTAAAACAAAACGGATGCTGTACGGATTCTCAATAAACGAATTACCTGACTTTGTTAAATGTAACAGACCATATTGGTCAATATCTTTAGATAAGAAATTATTTAACAGCGCCTGCCTCATTAAAGAGTTCCACAGGTTCTCTCCTTCACTAATGCCCGATCCAAAATAATCCAGCTTATCGTGTTCGTAATTCTTAATCTGGGCATCATCTTTCCCCATAAGAATATTGATGATGTGACAATCGTCAAATTTTTCTCCAATCAGTTTAATTAAGCTTAATGCTTTATGCAAATGCACCTCACCATCAAAATGCGTTTTGGGTGAGCTACAGTTATCGCACATACAATTACAGCCAGCCTCGTTAAAATTCTCGCCAAAGTAATGCAGTAATTGTTTACGGCGGCAAACAGATGATTCGGCGTAATCAATAACCTCTTTCAATATTTGTGTCCCTATTTCCCGTTCAGCCACAGGTTTATCTTTCATAAACTTCTGCAGCTTATCAATATCCTTGCCTGAATAAAATGCAACGCAAACTCCCTCGCCGCCATCACGTCCTGCCCTACCTGTTTCCTGATAGTAGCCTTCCATGCTTTTAGGCATATCGTGGTGTATAACATAGCGCACATCGGGTTTATCTATACCCATACCAAATGCTATGGTAGCTACAATAACATCTACATCTTCCATCAGGAATTTGTCTTGCGTATCGGCGCGTACTTTAGGATCCAGACCTGCGTGGTATGGTAATGCCTTAATGCCATTAAGGTTTAAAGCTTCAGCAACTTCTTCAACCTTTTTACGGCTCAGGCAGTATATAATACCTGATTTTCCCTGATTTTGCTTAACAAATTTTACAATTTCTTTTATAGCATTGCGCTTGGCCCTAACCTCATAAAATAAATTAGCCCGGTTAAAAGATGATTTGTAAACCGTAGCATTATTCATCTGCAGGTTCTTTTGAATATCCTGCTGTACTTTAGGCGTTGCTGTAGCGGTTAAGGCAATAATAGGGATATCATCGCCAATATTGCTGATAACCTGTCTTATTTTGCGGTACTCAGGGCGGAAATCATGTCCCCATTCTGATATACAATGCGCCTCATCAACAGCTACGAATGATACCTTGTTAAGCCTCAAAAAATCAACATTTTCTTGCTTGGTCAATGATTCAGGGGCAACATAAAGCAATTTAGTTTTACCACTTAAAACATCGTCCTTAACCCTTATAATATCTGCTTTTGTTAATGAAGAATTTAAAAAATGTGCTATGCTGTCTGAACCTCCAAAGGCTCTTAACTGATCAACCTGATTTTTCATTAGAGCGATAAGCGGGGAGATCACTATTGCAGTTCCCTCGCTCATGAGTGCGGGAAGCTGGTAACACATCGATTTACCACCACCGGTGGGCATTATTACAAATGTATCGTTACCGGCTAAAATATTAGTTATAATCGATTCTTGTTCACCCTTAAAGTTATCAAAACCAAAAAAGTTTTGCAGGTTATCAAAAAGCGACTTCTTAGTCTCTATCATTATTTACTTGTGCGTTTGGAATTATGGATCAAAATAACAAAAATTTATA
>JAQBNZ010000027.1 GCA_028288285.1 Mucilaginibacter sp. | reverse complement strand
TAAGGTCTATTGGAAAGCCATAGGTGTCTGATAATTCAAAAGCAAAGTCGCCGGGAAATATTCTTCCTTGTTTACCAGATGTATATGTAATTTCATTATCTATTAAATACGGAATATGACCTTCCATCATCCCCTTCTCACCAGTTTTAATTAGCGAGTTGAACATTTCGATACCTGTGCCTAATGTTCTCAAAAAAGATGTTTCTTCCTCCAAAATCACCTTCTGCACAAAATCCTTCTGATTCCACAATTCATCAAACACACCTTTAAATTGCCCTGCCAGTAAAGGCACCAACTCATTAAAGAAAGGCTCTTTAAAACCTAAAGTTTGGTAGCTGTAGCGTACCGCCCTGCGTAGTATCCTACGGATTACATATCCTCCTTTATTACTTGCAGGTAATTGTCCGTCTGCTATGGCAAAGCTTATCGCGCGAATATGATCTGCCAGTACGCGCATGGCTACTGCATCATTCCAGTCTGCATCACCGGGTTTTGCTGCACTGTTGTATTTTTTGCCTGATTTCTCCGCAATGAACTGTATCATCGGCTGGAAAACATCGCTATCGTAATTAGAAGACTTCCCTTGCAGCACCCGCACCAAACGCTCAAAGCCCATTCCTGTATCCACATGTTTGTTTGGCAGCGGGCGTAACGAGCTATCTTTTAATCGGTTAAATTGCATGAACACATTGTTCCATATCTCTATTACCTGGTCGTGGTCGGCATTTATTAAAGTAGCGCCACTAACTTCGGCACGCTCATTATCTGGCCGACTATCAAAATGTATCTCAGAACATGGCCCGCAGGGACCAGTTTCGCCCATTTCCCAAAAATTATCTTTTTTATTGCCGGGTAAAATATGGGCCTCATCTACATACTGTTTCCACAGATCATAGGTTTCGGTATCTTTCTCCAACCCTTCTTTTTCGTCACCCTCAAAATAGGTAACGTATAGGCGGTTCTTATCTAATTTATAAACTTCGGTAAGCAATTCCCAACTCCAGGCAATAGCTTCTTTTTTAAAGTAATCGCCAAAACTCCAGTTGCCCAGCATCTCAAACATGGTATGGTGATAAGTATCAATACCTACCTCTTCCAGGTCGTTGTGCTTACCGGATACACGCAGGCAACGCTGGGTATCGGCCACGCGTGGTGCTTTGGCTGGTGCTTCGCCTAAAAAAACGTCTTTAAACTGGTTCATCCCCGCGTTGGTGAACATCAGTGTGGGATCATTTTTAACAACGATAGGTGCGCTGGGCACAATAACGTGTCCTTTAGAAGCAAAAAAATCAAGAAAAGCCTGGCGTATTTGGGTAGCTGTCATAGGGTGCAAAGGTAAGTATTAGTCCGAAAGTCGGGAAGTCTGAAAGACAGTAAGTTCAACTTTCGGACTAAAAAAATAAAATCTTACCTTTGCACATGCCTTACAAAGAACGCGAGATCAGCAAGATGTACTACACCATGGGTGAAGTATCGGCTATGTTCGATGTTAACCAGTCGTTAATACGCTTTTACGAGAAGGAATTTGATGTACTGCAGCCTAAAAAGAACAAGAAAGGCAATCGTTACTTTACGCCGGAAGATCTGGAGAACTTTAAGATTATCTTCCACCTCATACGTGACAAGGGCTATACCCTGCAAGGCGCTAAGGACCACCTGAAAAACAACATGGATGGTACCCGCGACAACCAGCGCGTGATAGATTCGCTCGAAAATCTTAAAAAATTCCTTTTGGAAGTTCGCGACGAGTTGTAATCCTCAATTTAATCTTACTTTTATTTCCTGAATAACCTATCACAAGGCTGCCGGAAATAAAATATGATCGCTAACCATAAAGGTGAAGTTCCTGTTGTTGTATTAATACTTCCCTTTTTTGCGGGAATAGTTAGTAGCCTTAGTTATTTGAACGCTAATGCTGCATGGATTACTCTCCTGCTTATTATTTTAAGCACTGCGTTTATAGTCCTCAATTTAACTTATACCCGCCTTGGCATTTATAAAGCACGCTGGCTGGGCGGTTCGCTTATTTACCTCATATTATTTTTATTGGGATGGATAGTTACCACAAGCCATAACGAGCTAAACCGAGGCGATCACTTTTCAAAAAAGCCTGCTCAATACCTTACAATAGCTATTAATAGCGAACCTAAATTAAAAGGCGACCTTGTGCGTTTTACTGCGGATGTTAAAAAAATCATCAACAATAGTAAAACTGAAAATGTAAGCGGTTCGGTGCTTATTTCTATAAAGGATGAGTTGGCTAAAAAGCTTTTTTATGGCGAGGAATTACTAATACCGGCAAAGTATGCCCCTATTGACCCACCGTTTAATCCCGGCGAATTCAACTATAAAAGCTATCTAGCTAACCATAACATTCATTATCAATCATTTCTATTTCCTAAGCAATACGTAATTATAAAGGCCGGGCAGGGTAACCCGGTAATTGCTTATGCCCTGCAACTAAGGCAAAACCTGGTCACAAAGCTTAAGGCCAACATGAAGGATACCACGGCCATAGCGGTAGCATCTACCCTCATATTAGGCTATAAAGCCGACCTAAGTAACGATATTTTACAAGCCTATTCTAAAACCGGGACCATCCATATCCTATCTGTTTCGGGAGGGCATGTGGCTATTATATACTTATTATTGAGCTGGGCTTTGGGCTTTTTAAACGGGCACAAACATGGCAGGATATTTAAAGCTATCTTAATAATCACTTTAATTTGGGCTTATTCATTATTAACAGGTTTCTCTCCGGCTGTTTGCAGGGCGGCGGTGATGCTAAGCCTTATAATCGCCGGTAAAACTTATAGCAGGTATATTAATACATTAAATATACTGGCGGTATCTGCTTTCGTGCTTTTACTGTATGATCCTTTTCTGATAACTGATGTGGGTTTCCAGCTTTCCTATCTGGCGGTTGCCGGGCTTATCATATTTCAGCCGATAGTTTATCAATGGCTTACTTTTAAAAACAAACTGGCTGATAAAGTATGGCTGGCTTGTTCAGTATCTATTGCGGCACAGGTAATTACCTTTCCGTTAAGCGCTTATTACTTTCACCAATTCCCGGTTTACTTTTTGGTTAGCAACCTGCTTATTATAATCCCGGTTAGCATTATTTTATATAGTGGTATTCTGTTGCTTTTGCTGCCGCAGATGGCTGTTATATCAAAAGCACTGGGTTGTGTTCTTGAAAAATGCATCTTACTAATGAACAAAGCATTAACCTATATTGAACATGCACCTTATGCCAGCATAGGTAAAATATGGCCCAATAGCTTTGAATACATGTTACTTTATGCTATTACTCTGCTGGTTTTCTATTTTGTGTACAACAAGAAAGCCTGGTTCATTAAGGCCGCGCTTGTATGTACCTTATTGTTCAGTATCAGCATTGGGATAAAACATTTCAGGGCAGATAATACGCAGTCGGTTACTTTTTTAAACTTGCGGAAACATAGCGGTATAGTGTTCAAAAATGGCAATAAAGGTATTGTGTTAACTGATTTGCCGGATACAGATAAGAATTTCATGTACGCAATACAACCCGGTCTTGACAGTAACCGGATAACCGACTACCAAGTGTATAGCCTGGATAGTAATATCCAATCTGCCTACCTCATAAAACAAGGTGGACTGGTGCAATTTTTGAATAAAAGGTTGGTGATGTTAAACCACGGCGCTGCAATAAGGTCAATAACTCCGCGTTTACAAAGCAATTATTTGTACATAACCAGTAATACATATGCCGATACCACTATAATTGCTAAAAGTAATATGCTTATTATAGATGGCAGTAACACAGATAAACAAATAACAAAACTATCTGAAGCAGCTAATAAATTAAATGTTAATTATAAAATCTTAAAGCGTAACAAATCGTTCACTGCTATATCTAATTAAGAACAATTTGAAATAATTCTTTAAAAACTTGCAAAGAAGTTAATTACGCACTAAATTGTATCAATCAAATTAAAACTATGAACATTAAACTATTTACAGTTGCATTAGGTATAACATTATCTTCAGCAGCTATTAGTGCAAGTGCACAAAAAGCCTATAATGAAGGTGTTGCTACCCTTAGCATGAGTTCTATGGGCCAGTCTGTTGAAGCTAAAAATTACTTCAGAACCGACTCGAGCGCAGTTGCATTTGCTTCAGGACCAGCAAACATTAAAATTCTTACCGATAACAAAGGCACTTTCTTTGCTGTATTAATAGATGTTGCCGTTGCTTCTATTAAAAAGGCTGCTATTGCTTCACCTGCAGAAATCGAAGAACAGCTTGCTCAATTGCCCCCTCTTACCTTTGTGCCAAGTACTGAAACTAAAGTGATTAATGGCTTTAACTGCAAAAAAGTTGTTGCTACAGATACCAAAGCAAATAAAAGCTACGATATATGGGTAACTAATGATGTTACTTTGCCTCTAACAAATGCATCAAAATATTATGCTAAAGCAGGCGGCTTCCCTATTCAATATATGTCTTTCCAGAATGGCCAGGCTTCTGAGGTTACTGTAAAAAGTATTGTTGAGCAAAAAGTTCCTGCGGGCACCTTTAACATCCCTGGTGATTTCGAGAAAATAACTATGGATGACTTAAAAGCAATGAGCGGCGGCGGGCGGTAATTAATTACAGCTACCAATAATATAAAAACCCGGTAAAATTACCGGGTTTTTTTGTTAATTGCATTTTTTTAACATCTATCGGCATACAAAAAACGACTGTTTTTATAGGCAAAACTCACCAATTGTTAGCTGTCAAGCTACACTTTTGTATCTTTTATAGAACTCATTCATAATGTTTTTGTATAGGCTATAACTAAAAATACAATTCCTGACTTTCTAACCTTAAAAGTTAAAAAAACAATTGATTATCAGTAATTAAGATGCTGACTTTCCTCCAATCGTAACGTGTAATTATTTTATTGGCATGGCCGCTAAAGCCTCTTTTAGACCCAATTTTGGCACAATGGCAAAGTATTTGATAATAGCGGTGTATCACAATTATAATTGTTTTATAATTTAAAAACACAACGATGAAAACAACAACAAAATTTTTAGCAACAGCATTAACTGCAGCAGCTATATTTTTCGGAACAAATGTTAAGGCTCAAACAGTACCAAAAAACGCATTGCGCTTTGGAGTAGGTGTAGAAGGTTTATTGCCAGTAAGCGGTCAGCTTAAAGACATATCAAATATTGGTTTAGGTGGTACGGCACGCTTACAATATGGTGTTGCCAATAACCTGGCTTTAACTTTAACATCTGGTTATTACAACTACTTTGGTAAAGAAAATACTACCACAATAACCAACGGCACTTCGGTAACAAGAATTACTAATAAAGCTGTTGATTTTGGAATGGTGCCAATTAAAGCCGGTATAAAGGCATTTGTTAGCGATGGTTTTTATGTAGGTGCAGAAGTAGGTGCCGGTTTTGAAACTAAGGATGCTTACAGAGGTGCAACCGGTGACTTAAATGGTAAAGCTACCAAGTTAATACTTGCTCCGGGCCTTGGTTATGCATCTAAATCATGGGATGTAGGTGCACGTTATGAAAACTTCTCTGGCCAGGATAATAACTATGGTATAGTGGGTTTACGTGTGGCTTACGGTTTCGGTTTGTAATTAGCTAAATTACTAATAAACAAAAAGTCCCTTATCAAATTGATAAGGGACTTTTTGTTGTCTTAAACTTGAATTTTGAAATTACCAGAATAACGAAATCTTACTAATTCTTTAATTCGATAAATTCAGGTTCAGACCAATTTTGCTAATGCTTCTTTTATTCTTCTTATGGCTTCAACCAGTTTATCTTCTGCAGCAGCGTATGATATGCGAATAGACTTCTTATCACCGAATGAATCGCCGCCAACTGTGGCCACATGCGCTTCTTCCAGTAAAAAAATGCTTAACTCGTCAGCATCATTAATAACTTTACCGTTAAAGCTTTTACCAAAGAATGAGGTAACATTCGGGAAAAAGTAAAAAGCGCCATCAGGCAGGTTTACCTGTATGCCGTCAATTTCTTTAAGCAAGCCGTAAACCAGGTTACGGCGTTTCAGGAACTGGTCGCGCATTTGTAACACACTTTCCAATCCACCTTCATAGGCGGCAACACCGGCTTTTTGCGTAATAGAGCATGTGCCCGATGTAATTTGTCCCTGCATTTTATCGCATGCAGCAGCAATTTCACTGTTTGATGCTGTATAACCAATTCTCCAGCCTGTCATAGCAAATGCCTTGCTAAAGCCGTTAATAATTACCACACGATCTTTAATATAATCAAACTGGGCAATAGACTCGTGCCCGCCAATAAAGTTTATATGCTCGTATATCTCATCCGAAAGGATGTAGACATGAGGATACTTTGCAAATACTTTTGCTAATCCTTCTAACTCATCTTTGCTGTAAACACTACCTGTTGGGTTACAAGGTGATGAGAACATGAAAAGCTTTGTTTTTGGAGTAATGGCAACTTCTAATTGTTCAGGCGTTATTTTAAAATTTTGCTCAACAGTGGTATCAATAAATACGCTTACACCTTCGGCAAGCTTAACCACTTCCGAGTAAGATACCCAGTATGGAGTAGGGATAATAACTTCCTCACCCGGGTTCACCAAACACAATACCGCATTGGCAATAGCTTGTTTAGCACCTGTTGATACTACTATTTGTGAATCGGTATAATCAAGATTATTTTCTGTCTTTAGCTTATTTACTACTGCTTTCCTTAAGTCGGGGTAACCGGCAACAGGTGTATAATAAGTAAAGTTCTTATCCATAGCTGTTTT
>JAQBNZ010000210.1 GCA_028288285.1 Mucilaginibacter sp. | reverse complement strand
CGGTTTTAATTTGGCCGCAATTTAATGCAACTGCTAAATCAGCAATGGTTACATCTTCAGTTTCGCCAGAACGGTGGCTCATTACAGATGTATAACCATTAGTTTGCGCTAAGCTAACCGCATTGATAGTTTCAGTTAAAGAACCAATTTGGTTTACTTTTACCAGGATAGAGTTAGCGGTATCATTATCAATACCTTGTTGTAAACGTTTAACATTGGTTACAAACAAATCATCGCCCACCAACTGAACTTTACTGCCAATTCTTTCGGTTAATAATTTCCAGCCAGCCCAGTCATCCTCAGCCATACCATCTTCAATAGAGATGATTGGATATTTTTCTGAAAGTTGAGCAAGGTATTCTGCTTGTTCGGCACTTGTGCGGATTGCACCTTTTTCGCCTTCAAATTTAGTGTAGTCGTATTTGCCATCTTTGTAAAACTCAGATGCAGCGCAGTCAAACGCTAAGAATATATCTTCGCCGGCTTTGTAACCTGCTTTTTCAATAGCTTTTAAAATGGTCTCAACACCATCTTCGGTGCTGTCAAAAGTTGGTGCAAAACCACCTTCATCACCAACAGCGGTTGAAAGACCTCTGTCATGTAATATTTTTTTCAGGTTATGGAATACTTCAGTTCCCCATCTTAAAGCTTCAGAAAAAGATGAAGCGCCAACAGGCATAATCATAAATTCCTGGAATGCGATAGGAGCATCAGAGTGAGAACCACCGTTAACGATGTTCATCATTGGGATAGGCAGGATGTTAGCATTAACACCACCAATATAGCGGTACAAAGGCTGACGGCTTTCTTGTGCCGCAGCTTTAGCAACCGCTAAAGAAACGCCCAAAATAGCATTAGCGCCAAGCTTTCCTTTGTTTTCTGTTCCATCAAGCTCAATCATTAAGCTATCAATTGCATTTTGTTCAAATACATCAACACCCTTTAATTCAGCAGCAATTATGTCATTTACATTAGCAATGGCTTTTAAAACACCTTTGCCCATGTATACTTTTTTGTCGTCATCACGAAGCTCAACAGCTTCATGCATACCGGTTGAAGCACCTGAAGGTACTGCCGCGCGGCCAAGGACTCCATTTTCTGTAATTACATCTACTTCTATTGTAGGATTGCCACGCGAGTCAAGTATTTGTCGCGCATGAACATCAATTATTAAGCTCATAGTTTATTGTAGGATTTGTGAGTGATATACTATACTGATTTGGCGGGCTAAGTTAAGCGCAAATTCAGGAAATCGCAATTGAAATTTTGTATTTGTAATGAATATTAATCGGTTGCGTAAAAAATACGCAAAGTATGGGGGCTTTGTATTGTATGAAAGTATAAAACCCGTAAGTAATCAGGAGCTTTTTAATTACCCTCTCAAGAGGAGAAGTATATCTTGATTGTTGTCTCTTGATTCTAACTTCCCTATTCCCACTTAAACGTTTTAACGGCTACGGCATACACAGCAATTCCCCAAATAAGCAAAATTAATAGCTGGTGGGTAACATCACCTAAACCGGCACCCTCAAACGCTACCTTTCGCATGGCATTGTTTAGGTGTGTTAGCGGTAAAGCATTGCTTACATACTGCAACCAGGTGGGGAACGCGCTTACCGAAAAGAACGTACCCGACAGTAAGAATTGTGGCAGTGTAATAATGTTTGACAACGGCGGAACCGTACTTTCATTTTTGGCGATGCCGGATATGGTAAAACCAAAGCCCATAAATATAATGAGCCCTATGGCCGCCAGCACCAGCATGTTCAGTACCGTTATAAAACCATGTATCAGCGTAAAGCCAAATACAAAATGCCCTACCATAATAATAAACAAAGCGCCGAGCAGCGAGAATACGATACGTGCCAAAGCCTCGCCCAAAACAATACTGTATTTTTTTACCGGAGTGGCAAAAAAGCGTTTAATAACCAGTGTTAACCTCAGGCTAATGAATACGAAAGCGGTACCAAATACCCCGCTGCTTAACAAAGAAAAACCTAACTGACCGGGAAGAATAAAGTCGATATATTTATACTCACGGCCGGTTACTGTAGTTTCTTTCAAATTCACCACATTTGATAGTTTAATACCCGAATAAGATTGGATCTTTTCTAACTGTGTTGATTGCATGCGATAAAAAATATTATTTAAGGCCGATTTTAAAATAGCGCCCTTATTTTCTGACGCCTTGCTGTATTGCACATTAACGTTTAAAGGTGTTATTGGCACAAAAGGTTTCAGATCAATTATAGCATCTATACTGCCTTTAGCAAGGTTTTTATTCATCTCATCGGTGGTTTGGTCTTTGATGAAATGTACTATGGGATTTTTTTTAAGCGCCTGGTAAACCGGGTTTAAGGTATCACAGCCTTTGGCCACACCTACATCAATAGACATGCCGCCGCCACCAATATTGGCAAACACCAAAATAAATATCAACGGGAAAGCTAAACTAAACACCACAGCCGAAGGACTACGGATAATGGAACGGAAACTTGCTTTGGCTATAGCCAGTGTTGCACGGATATTACTGTATTGCATATCTTAAAGTCATTGGGTCATTCGTCATTTGCCTCACCCTGCCCTCTCCAAAGGAGAGGGTGATAAAGCTTTTGTTAAGTTCTCTCCTTTGGAGAAGATTAGGTGAGGTTTTTAACTCTCCCGCCATTCCTTGCCTGTGAGGTTAATAAACACATCTTCCAGGTTGGCGCCTTTTGTTTGTTTTTCGCGTTCAAAGCCTGTTGCTACCAACTGATCTATAAAATGATCGGGCGTATCAATGCCTATAATATAGCCGCCATCAACAAAGGCCACCCGGTCGCACAGTACTTCAGCTTCATCCATGTAATGGGTGGTAATAACCACGGTTGTACCTGCATCACGTATCTCGCGGATCAGGTCCCATAAATTACGACGTGCCTGTGGGTCAAGGCCGGTAGTTGGCTCATCCAGGAAAATTATGCGTGGATTGTTAATGAGTGTGGTAGCTATTGAGAAGCGCTGTTTTTGCCCGCCGGATAGATCCTTGTACTTTGCTTTGGCTTTATCTGTAAGGGCAACCTTTTCCAGCATTTCCATTGGCGTTTTGTTTATGCCATATAAACCACAGAAAAGCACAATTAATTCGGATAGGTTAAGGTTAGGATAATATCCAGCAGCCTGCAGTTGTACCCCAATACGCTGTTTAATATTATCAGCATCGGTCTCTATGTTAAAACCATCTACAATGATTTCGCCGGATGTTTTTTCGCGAAGGGTTTCAATAACTTCAAGGGTGGTGGTTTTACCTGCGCCATTGGGGCCCAGCAGTCCAAAGATTTCGCCTTCATATACCTCGAAGCTGATGCCTTTTATGGCTTGGAAATCGCCATAGTTTTTTACCAGGTTCTTTACTGTAATAATAGGTTGGTTTGCCATGCTGTAAATATGGGATGTATTAATTAATAAACATATAACCTTCGGCGAATAAGAGGAAATTTCGGTAAAAATATTTATACTCATTTACCGCCCTTTTTAGCTTGCTTTATATATGCCTACCAGTAATTAATAAATAAGGCTGCCAATTAAATTGAACAGGATAACGGCGTAGTGAAATAAACAAATTACGGCGTAAAGTAGCGTTGCAGATAATATTGTGCTCATGATGTTTAGTTTTAACACCACAAAAATGTATTGAAATACCTGTTTTGAACAGAGTTTTTAGGCGAACAGGGCCAAATAGTCGGTAAAGATATTCTTAACCGGAATGAATGGAGCTACAACGGCCTGCCTATTTCCCAGTGGTGACCAAACGGGTCAATAAAATGGCCCAGGCGGTAACCGTAATCCTGGTCATCTACCGGGTAAACAACCTTTATGCCGGCTGCTATGGCGCGCTCTGCAATAGCATCCGGGTCAGCAACCATCAGGCCAATACGTACACTAATACTACTTTGTTTATCCGGACCTAAATTGCCATGGCTGGGCGCCTCGTCGGCTACAACAACTTTGGCGCCTTCAATCATTATCTCGGCAACAATGTCGCCGTCGTCGCCTATATTTTTCATTAGCTCAATTGCCCCAAACGCGTTTTTATAAAACTCCAAAGCAGCCGCGGCATTGTTAACCGTTAGGGTAGGGATAATGTAGGCTTTAAAGGATTCCATTTGGGTTGGGAGATTGTTAGTCTAAAGATAAGGGAAAATTGGATTATTAAGGGCGTAACTTGCTCAGAAGTAATTTAATTGGTTAGTGTTTGATTGAATGGTGGTCCGCTCATTGCCGCGGAGGGCTACTTCTTTTGTCTTGATACAAAAGAAGCAAAAAATCAAGTCAGTAAAAAGGCTTCTTTAACTATGGTCGTCAAACAAAAAAGCCCTGCAAGTTTAACTTACAAGGCTTTTAAAAAATCCTTAAATCTAATAAATCCGTTAATCCCGGTTTATTTCTTCATCATGCCAATAAAATCATCAAACAGGTAACGGCTATCATGCGGGCCTGGAGATGATTCGGGGTGATATTGTACCGAAAATGCTTTTTTATCTTTTACACGGATACCTTCTATCGACTGGTCGTTTAGGTTTACGTGGGTAATTTCTACTTTATCTGATGCACGCACAGCTTCCTGCACTACACCAAAACCGTGGTTTTGTGAGGTTACTTCGCAATGGTTAATAATTACATTTTTAACCGGGTGGTTTAAACCACGGTGCCCGTTAAACATTTTTTTGGTTGGGATATCATTAGCCAAAGCCAGTAACTGGTGGCCAAGGCAAATACCAAACAATGGTTTATCGGACTTTAAAATATCTTTTACAGTATCAATAGCGTAAGGCATTGCCGATGGATCGCCGGGGCCGTTTGAGATAAAGTATCCGGAAGGAGAAAAATCTTTTTCCATCTCCTCAAACGTTGTTTTTGCGGGATAAACCTTAGCGTATACGTCGCGGTCATCAAAGTTGCGCAGAATGTTTTTCTTTACACCCAAATCAAGCACGGCAACACGATAGGCTGCGTCTTCGTTACCAAAAGTGTAAGTTTCTTTGGTTGATACCTGTGATGAAAGCTCCAAACCATCCATTGAAGGTGCCTGGTCTAGTTTGGCTTTAAGCTGGTTAATATCCAGTATCTCTGATGAAATAATGGCATTCATAGCACCTTTATCGCGTATGTGGCGTACCAGCTGGCGGGTATCAATATCAGATATACCTACAATGTTTTGCTCTTGAAAATAATCTTGTATTGATTCATTGGCCTGTTTACGGCTGTAAGCAATGTTGTAATTTTTACAAACCAACCCGGCAATTTGTATCTGACCAGATTCAACTTCGTTTGTATTAATACCATAGTTGCCAATGTGCGCGTTGGTGGCTACCATTATTTGGCCAAAGTATGAAGGGTCTGTGAAAATTTCCTGGTAACCGGTCATTCCGGTGTTAAAGCAAATTTCGCCGGTAGTGGTGCCTATTTTGCCTGCTGCTTTACCATAAAAAACGGTTCCATCAGCCAGTAATAATACTGCAGGTAATTTGGTGAAATGAGTCATTTTGTAAAAAAATTGAAAGGATTAAAACGCCGGTTTGCCTGTTGTAAGGCCCCGTGAAACAATGCAAATAGGTGGAAGTAAAAAACCTCTTTGTTCACAGCGCAAAAGTAGGATTTTATTTCCAATGTGGAAAGGTCAATTTTTGAATTTTTATGAAGCTAATTAAACACTACCTGATGTATAAATTGGGCAGGTAAATATTAGTTATTACCCCCATACATATCTTTTGCTAAGGCAATTACTGCAAAAATATATTCGTATAGGTATAAATGGCAGCAAGTTTTTAAATAATAAACCGCGCGGTATGCGGTCTGTAAGAGGTCTTTTGCAACTGAAACAGCTTTTTTTAGTGTTTTTTTTAGTCTTTTCCATGATAAGGGTTTAGTTTACTCACATAAACTTAGGTTTTGTTTGGTTAAATAAATGTACGAAATATTCTTATGTGTTCTATTACAAATTAAAATAATTTCAATTATCTATCTAATTGTTAACCAGCTTTTAGCATAACCGTCAGGTTATACCGCTTAAATAAATTAACGCTCAAAATTAAATGCCAATTAGTTCTACATTTGCATTGCGCTATTAGCGTTAAAAAAACTATCAGATCCATGTCGGTAAACAAGGAAGTTAAAAGAATAACCACGCATATTTTGCAGGAAATGAAAAACCGTGGCGAAAAAATTGCCATGCTTACGGCCTATGATTACTCTATGGCTGCCATAGTTGATAATGCCGGTATGGATATTATATTGGTGGGCGATTCAGCATCTAATGTAATGGCGGGCCATGAAACTACCTTACCCATAACGCTCGATCAGATGATATACCATGCATCGTCAGTAGTGCGTGCCGCCAGGCGGGCGCTGGTAATAGTCGATTTGCCTTTTGGCTCATACCAGGGAAATTCAAAAGAAGCCTTATTGTCTTCAATACGCATTATGAAAGAATCAGGCGCGCATGGTGTAAAAATGGAAGGCGGCGTTGAAATTGCCGAATCCATTAGCCGTATTTTAACCGCCGGTATTCCTGTAATGGGACATTTAGGCTTAACACCGCAATCTATTTACAAATTTGGCACCTACACTGTTAGGGCGAAGGAAGAAGTGGAAGCTGCCAAGTTAAAAGAGGATGCCCTTAAGCTGCAGGAACTGGGCTGCTTTAGTGTGGTGCTGGAGAAAATACCCGCTAAGCTGGCTAAAGAAGTAAGCGAAAGCTTAAGCATACCAACCATAGGCATTGGTGCCGGCCAGCATTGCGATGGGCAGGTTTTAGTTATTCATGATATGCTGGGAATTAATAAGGGTTTTAAACCCCGTTTTTTGCGACAGTACAGCAATTTATATGATATTATGAATGATGCCATTGTAAATTATGTTGGTGATGTAAAGGCCAAAAGCTTCCCTAATGATAAAGAGGGATATTAAGGCCTAACACCATAAAGGGAAATAATGTGCAGATATGTGGACATGCAGATAAAATAAATCTGAAATCGAAAAATCCGGATTTCGAAATACAACAATGGCGCGACCAGAATTTAATTATAAAAGTAAAGACATCACCGACAGCGATATTTTATATGAGGATAATCACCTTATAGCAGTAAACAAACGTGCGGGTGATATTGTGCAGGTTGATGATACCGGCGATGAATCGCTTGATGAGAAGGTTAAAAAGTATATAGCTAAAAAATATAACAAGCCAAACGGCGCTTTTTTGGGCGTGGTACACAGGTTGGACAGGCCCGTTAGCGGTGTAATTCTTTTTGCTAAAACAAGCAAAGCGCTTGAACGGATAAACAAGCTTTTTAAGGGTCGCGAAATGCATAAAACCTATTATGCCATAGTACGCAAGCGCCCGCAACCCGAAGCCGGCAATCTGGTGCATTATCTGATTAAGAATCCGCAGAAAAATGTTACTAAGGCGCATGATAAAGAAGTGACCGGCAGCCAGCGGTCTGAACTGAACTACAAGTTAGTAGGGGAGCAGGAAGGTTATTACGTGATAGAGGTAGACCCAATTACCGGCAGACCCCACCAGATAAGGGTGCAGCTATCAACATTAGGTTGCCCTATTGTTGGCGATAATAAATACGGTTACCCACGTGGCAGCCTCCGTAAAAGCATTTGCTTACACGCCCGCCGCCTGCAATTTACCCACCCCATAAAAAACGAACCCATTGTAATTGTGGCCCCACTACCTAAAGATGGTTTTTGGGAAAAGTTTGAAGGCTTGGTGAAGTAAGGGGGATTTAGTTCTAAATCATCATGTCATTTGCGAGGAGTGTAACGACGTGGCACTCTCGTAGCCAATGCATGAACGCCTTGCATGCGACGAGATTGCCACGCTACGCTCACAATGACATGATGTAAACAATGTAGAAGCAATAAGTTCTGCATTACATCTCCAAAACCTCAGCCCAAATCTTTTCATCTACTAAAACACCATCCTTCATATTCCGTTCCCTTGTGCGAATCATGTTTTCGCCGGGGTATAATATTTCGTTGCCATTTTCGGTGGCGCTGGTTTTGGTGTAACTAATTATCTCGGCAATTAGTCTGGCATTTTGTTCTGTATCTGTTTTGATGGCGATAAACACCTGTGATACGCCTGATTCCTTTTTGCCCGACTGGCTTATGGCAGCAGTTGAGTTGCCGCCGCTTAACAAGGTCGCCAGCAGATCAAGCACTAACGATAATCCTGACCCTTTCCAAAAGCCAATTGGCAAAGCTCTTTTTGTTGCCATTATAGTGGCAGCATCAGTAGTTAAATGCCCCTCGCTATCATAACCACCCGGTACGGGGAGGGGTTTGTTTTCATTACTGTATTGCCACAGTTTTCCAAACGAATATTGGGTAATGGCCATATCAAGTACTATATGTCCACCTGTTTTTGGTATGGCAAATATTAAAGGGTTGTTACCTAAGCGAGGTTCTATACCGCCCCATGGTGGCAGGTTGGCTATGGTATTGGTAAAGCAAATTCCTATGCAACCGGCTTCGGCAGCTTGCCAGCCGTAAGTTCCGCCACGCATCCAGTGGTTGGTATTTTTTATGGCGATGCAACCTATGCCGTTATTTTTTGCGATTTCAATTGCACGATCCATACAAGACCCGGCGTTTAGCATACCCGGGCCCAGATTGCCATCCCATTGCTCAATTGCACCAAAAGAACTTACCTGCGTGGGTTTAGCATTGGGGTTAACCAATTCTTCTTTAACATACTGTACAAATACCGGGAAACGGTTTAAACCATGACTGTATACACCATCCCGACTGTTATCAGCAAAAATGGTGGCACAATCACCGGCATTAGTCTCGGTAAAATTCAGAGAAATAAGTACCCGTTTAAATTCGGCTTTAAGTTGTTCATAAGATATACGCATATTGCAAATATAGCAGCGTACAAAAATATTATGCTATATAAACAGTTATACTAAAGCAGTTTTTGAATTGAGTTAAGTAAACTATCTTTGTAGCTTAATAATGAAGAACAAAACATTATACTTTTTACTGGCCGGATTAATTGTCGTTAGCTTTTTTATCAATTCCTGTAAAAAAACTGATAATAGTAATATTCCTAATTTGCTTACAACAGGTGTATGGCAGCTGGCATCCTTACAGGTTGATCATTACGTTGGTGACTCAAGAATGAGTACCGATACACTTAACACCACTTGTGATACTACGCAACTGTTTACATTTAATAAAGATAACACCTGTACTTATACAAATTATAGCTGCAAGCACCAACCAACCGCTAAAGGCACCTGGTCTTTAACCAGTAACAAACTTTATTTAAGTTCAGATATTGTGGTGCAGGATACAACAGCTAAAGGTAAATCTCAGCCATTTTTAGCGGTGCAGGTAGTAAACCTGGGGCAGTTTTCGCTGGCGTTTAATACCGGTGATATTGGAGCGTATTATACATCAACACAAGTACGCACAATTAAGCGTTATGGGTTTATAAGGCAAAAAACAATAGCTAAATAAATTTAAAAGGTAATTTTTTTATACTTTGCAGTACAAATTATCAGTATTTTGAAAAAGAGAATTGCCATTTTTGCTTCAGGTTCAGGGTCAAATGCTCAAAAGATTATGGAGCATTTTAAGCGTAATGCCGATGCGGAGGTAGTACTTATACTCACCAACAATCCACAGGCCTATGTATTACAGCGAGCCGATAATTTTGAGATACCATCGCATATATTTACCCGCCACGAGTTTTATGATACAGACGATGTAATAAGTCTGCTCAAAAACCTACAGGTTGACCTGATCGTACTCGCCGGATTTTTATGGCTGGTACCGCCAAGCTTGCTAAATGCTTTCCCAAATAAAATTATTAACCTGCATCCGGCATTGCTGCCTAAGTTTGGTGGCAAAGGTATGTATGGCGATAATGTGCACAAAGCCGTTTTGGAAGCCGGTGAAGAAGAATCAGGCATTACCATACACTTTGTAAACACCCAGTTTGATGAGGGCGAGATTATTCACCAGTCGCGGTTTAAAATTGAGCCGGGAGATAATTTAGAAATGGTAAAATTTAAAGGCCAGCAACTGGAGCATCAGCATTTTCCTAAAGTAATTGAGAATTTGCTAAAGAAGATGCGGTCATAGAATCGATGAGAATGGAGTGACTGATTTATAATCTTTTTAACATTCGTACTTCATGCTCTATGACTTGTTCAATCCGAATGATTTAAGGCGGTTATCAGAACTGTTTTGATAAGGTCCCATTTTTAAAATCTGTAGAATCTTGAAGTCCAATTACTTTAAAGTGCTTATCTAATACAAATAAAATACTATTTGTTTGGTTGGGTCTAAGAAGGTTCTTGCCTCTGAATCGATGTATTATAAAATAGGATTTAATATTATGGGTATAGTGCTTATTAATACTATTATATTTCTGTTCCCAGTAGGTTGCTCTTTTCATATGTAATTCCACCGAATCCATTTGTTTTCTATAATCCAGGTCATGAAAAAAGTCCTCTTTATTTTTTTGAATAATTAAACATCTATAAAAATAAGGTTTAGAAAGAGTTATTTCATGCTGTGATTTTTTAATTAATAATGAGCCTTCCGGTAAATCTTCATAACTGGTTCTTTTAATCTCTAAATTCCCCCAATTAATTGATTTATAGTTGTTGTAATTTTTCATGTATCTGGACATGTATTTTGTTATAGATGCTTTTACATCAACAAGCACCACATCTTTTTTGGTTTGAGCAAACAGATTAAGTGTCAGGAAAAGTAGTAAGAATTTTAATGATCGTCTAAGACTGTTCATTGACTTTTTATTGAGTGTAGTAAAACTACTCAATTTAATCAAAATCACTTTACCTTTACAAAATGTTCAGAACATCCTTCAAAGCAAATTATAGGTCCACGTGGGCTTACAACTAACGAATCGCCTTTAATACTATAGTAATAATCTTCGTATTGGGTGGTGTCAGCCTTGGTCATTTTAATGGTAGTGCTATCTTTTATAGTGTAGTTTTTATAATCGTTAAAAGCTGTTCCGCCTAATGTGCCATCGTTTTTAAATTCAACAAAATAATAAGTAGTGGCTTTAACAAAATAAGATTTCCAGCCATCGCTTACCGTCCCTCCTGTGCACAACCATTTACCTGTTAATGTGGTGTTGCCTTTTATGGTGTTGTCTTTTTTACAGGCACCTACACAAAACAGTGTAATCAATACAAGGGATAAGGTTTTAACTATTGTTTTCATAAAGGGTTTTTAATCTTTACGTAAATTGCTGCCTGTATGCTACAATTAAATTAATTTCATATAGTTTTTTTTCTTTGTCGGATAATAAAAAAAACTACCTTCAACTCTCTAATCTCTAATCTGTAATGCATACCTTTGCGGCTCAAAAAAAGTCCTGCAAATGAGCCATTCTGTTCAAATAAAAAATGCCCTTATTTCTGTTTATTACAAAGACAACCTTGAGCCTATAATTCACGAGCTGAACCGCCTTGGTGTTAAAATATATTCAACCGGTGGTACCGAAACTTTTATACGCGACCTTGGCGTTGATGTAATTGCTGTTGAGGATCTTACCTCATACCCATCAATACTGGGTGGCCGTGTTAAAACCCTGCACCCAAAAGTGTTTGGAGGTATTTTAGCCCGCCGTAGTTTTGATAGTGATGAGCAGCAGCTTGCAGAGTACCAGATACCAGAGATTGATCTGGTTATTGTTGATCTTTATCCTTTTGAGGAAACAGTAAACTCGGGTGCCGGGCAGGAAGATATTATTGAGAAAATAGATATTGGCGGTATATCATTGATCCGCGCAGCAGCAAAGAATTTTAAAGATGTTGTTATAGTAGCATCTAAGAACGATTATACCGAACTGGAAGAGATACTGAAATTACAGGGTGGTTCAACTACCATTGATCAGCGCCGTAAATTTGCGCAAAAGGCATTCAATATATCATCAAATTACGATACACACATTTTTCAGTATTTTGACCAGGCCGAACCAATGCCGGTTTTTAAACAAAGCATCCAAACCAGTCAGGTTTTACGTTATGGCGAAAACCCACATCAAAAAGGTACTTTTTACGGCAACCTCGATGCCATGTTTACCAAACTAAACGGCAAAGAACTTTCATATAATAACCTGGTTGATGTTGATGCGGCAGTTGCCCTGATAGATGAATTTACAGAGCCAACCGTTGCAATATTAAAACATACAAACGCATGCGGTATTGCTTCGCGCTCGTTTATTAAAGAGGCATGGATAGATGCTTTAGCCTGCGATCCGGTTTCTGCCTTTGGCGGTGTTATTATTGCTAATGACGAGATAAATGCCGAAACAGCCACTGAAATAGACAAGATATTTTACGAGGTGCTGATTGCACCGGCTTATACCGATGAAGCCTTGCAGATACTACAGGCTAAGAAGAACCGTATAGTGCTTATTCGCCAGCGGGTTGAACTGCCGCTTAAGCAGTTTAAGACTTTGCTGAATGGCGTAATTGAGCAAGATAAGGATTTGGTTGTTGAGGGCCCTGCCCAAATGACCGTGGTTACTAACAAGCAACCAACAACTTTGGAGCTAAGAGACCTTTTCTTTGCCAACAAGGTAGTTAAACATACCAAATCAAACACTATTGTATTCGCTAAAAATAACCAACTACTGGCAAGTGGCGTAGGCCAAACCTCAAGGGTTGATTCATTAAAGCAGGCTATTATAAAAGCTAACAGCTTTGGGTTTGATTTGAATGGCGCGGTTATGGCATCTGATGCGTTTTTCCCGTTCCCTGATTGTGTAGAGATAGCTGCCGATGCAGGTATTACAGCCGTATTACAGCCAGGCGGGTCAATTAAAGATCAGGATTCTATTAATATGTGTAACCAAAAAGGCATTGCCATGGTAACTACCGGGGTACGCCATTTTAAACACTAATTTATATATAACAGCGACGCGATTTTTTCATAAAAGAAAGTGCATTCTTTAATAAATTAAGACGAACTTACAACACGGAAAAAACGTATAAAGGAAACAGAATACACGAATTATTAAAAATTGGAGTTATTAACTACTAATTAGTTTTAGTTCGTGAGTGCTAAATTTTTTCGTGACAATTAAAGTTCAATATATTAACTTCGCAAATTATTTGAAATATACGTTAAATGGGTTTATTTAATTTTTTCACTCAAGAGATTGCCATTGATTTAGGTACCGCAAATACCTTGATTATACATAATGATAAAGTTGTTGTTGATGAGCCATCAATAGTGGCTTTTGACCGAACGACAAATAAGGTTATTGCTATTGGCCGTCAGGCTATGCAGATGGAGGGTAAAACCCACGATAACATCCGTACAGTACGCCCGCTAAAAGATGGTGTAATTGCCGATTTTAATGCAGCCGAGCTGATGATACGCGGTATGATAAAAATGATAAACCAGGGCAAGGGATGGTTTTTTCCGTCGCTACGCATGGTTATCTGTATCCCATCGGGTATAACCGAGGTTGAGAAACGCGCTGTACGTGACAGTGCCGAAATTGCAGGAGCCAAAGAGGTTTACCTGATATACGAACCAATGGCTGCGGCCGTAGGTATAGGTATTGATGTGGAAGAACCTATGGGTAACATGATAATTGATATTGGTGGTGGTACTACCGAAATAGCGGTTATTGCCCTGTCGGGTATTGTGTGTGACCAGTCTATCCGCGTAGCGGGTGATAACTTCGACTCTGACATTGTTCAGTATATCCGTCGCCAGCATAATATAATGATTGGTGACCGTACTGCCGAGAAGATAAAGATTGAAGTAGGTGCTGCCCTTCCCGAGCTTTCAGAACCACCTGCAGATTTCGCGGTACAAGGCCGTGATTTAATGACCGGTGTGCCAAAACAGATCACTGTATCTTATACAGAAATTGCACATTGCCTTGATAAATCAATCTCGAAAATTGAAGAAGCAATATTAAAAGCATTAGAGATAACCCCGCCAGAATTATCTGCGGATATTTATCAAACAGGTATTTATTTAACAGGTGGCGGTGCTTTGCTTCGCGGACTTGATAAACGTGTAGCTGCTAAAACTAAATTACCTGTACATGTTGCCGAAGATCCTCTTCGCGCAGTAGTACGTGGTACCGGCACTGCGCTTAAAAATATTGGTAATTTTAAATTCTTAATGCAATAAAGAAGAGGCAAGATATAAGAGTCAAGAATCAAGAAAGGGACAGTTTCTATCTTGTTTCTTGGTTCTTATCTCTTGATTCCCATTCCAATTTTCAAGCCAATGCGTAATCTCCTGATATTTATTACCAAGTATAACGCATTCTTTTTGTTTCTTATTTTCGAGATCTGCTCATTCGTTATCTACGTTAAATACAACTCTTTTCAAAAAGCCAGCTTTATTAACAGCACCAACCAGGTAACCGGTAATTTATATGACCGCGCCGATGAGCTAAAAGGATACCTAACGTTAAGGGAAGTAAATGATAACCTTATACGCGAAAACGCAAGGCTCCGCAATCAGCTTAAATCATCTTTATATATTGATACTGTAAGTAAAAAAATGGTTATTGATACCAATTACAAGCAACAGTATGAATATATTTCTGCCAAGGTAATCAACAACTCGGTTAACAGGCGCAATAATTATATCACTATTGACCGTGGCACCAACAACGGTGTTGCCAAAGGTATGGGTGTAACAAGCGATGCTGGTGTAGTAGGTAAGGTTATTTTTGTTGATAAGCACATGGCAATTATTCAATCGCTATTACACAAGGATACCCGTTTTAGCGCCATGTTGGCAAATAATAAAGAGATAGGTTATTTGGAGTGGGGCGAGGAAATGAACCCACATAAAGGGTTGCTGATAGATGTATCAAACAACGCCCAGCCAAAAATTGGCGAACTGGTGGTAACATCAGATCTTTCACTTTTTCCGGCAGGCATTCCTTTGGGTAAAGTAAGCAGTTTAAATGCCAAAGGCGGCGGCTTTTTCCTGAACATGCAAGTTAATTTGGCAGTTGATTTTAGTAAGCTGCAATATGTGTATGTAATAGTTAACAGGTTTGCCAAAGAGCAAGCGGGACTGGAGGCCCAGGAGAAAAAGAATGAGTAGAATAATTATCATCAACCTCATTAGGTTTGTTCTGTTGGTTTTTTTGCAGGTGTTTCTGTTAAAGAATATTTCGTTATATAATTTAAGCACACCATACCTGTATATCCTTTTTATTTTGCTGCTGCCGTTTGAGATACCTAACCTGCTGCTTTTTGTGCTGGCATTTATTTTAGGCTTATCAATTGATGCCTTTTATGATACACCGGGTTTGCATGCTGCAAGTTGCACATTACTGGCTTTTGTGCGCGTGTTATTCATTAGTATAACCGTACAAAAAGATGGCTTTGATAATGAACCCGAGCCTACATTAAGCATAATGGGTTTCAGGTGGTTTTTTACATATGCGCTTGTACTTACCCTGTTTCATCATTTTTTTCTGTTCAATCTGGAAGTTTTTCGCTTTTCTGAATTAGAATACACACTAACACGCTTTATATTGAGTTCAGTATTTACAGTATTTTTGATGCTGGTTTCGGGCTTGTTATTTTTCAGGAAAAAAGAACGTAAATGAATAGTTTTTTTGAACGGCGATATATTATTGCCGGTATCTTCATAACCTTTGTATTGATATTGTTGGCCCGCCTGTTTTACATTCAGGTGGTTGATGACCGCTACTTTTTGTATGCGAGTCAAAATGTTGTGCGCAAATTTGTTCAGTACCCTGCCCGTGGTCCAATATTAGATCGTAACGGCACCATAATGGTACAAAACCAGCCCATTTATGATATTGTAGTAATACCCAAACAGGTAAAACCATTTGATACGGTTGAGTTTTGCAAACTGTTAGGCATTGATAAGGAAGGCTACGATAAACGTATGGTTAAGGCACGTAAGTATTCGCCTTACCGGGCTTCTGTTTTTGAGAAACAGCTATCGGCTCAATTATACGCTTCTTTCCAGGAGCGCCTTTCGGAGTTTCCGGGCTTTTTTCCGCAGCAAAGAATAATCCGTACCTATCCTGATTCGGCAGCCGCCCAGTTTCTTGGTTATATCGGCGAGGTTACAGACCCTATCATTAAGCGCTCGGGAGGCTATTATGCCCCAGGCGATTATATTGGTATAACCGGAGTTGAAAGATCATATGAAACACTTTTGCGCGGTACACGTGGGGTGCAGCGCTCAATGGTAGATTCGCGCAATGTGGTTAAAGGCAAATATGCAAATGGTACTTATGATACTGTAGCGGTAGCAGGTGAACGTTTGGTGTCATCATTAGATATGCGTATCCAAAAGCTTGGCGAAGCATTGATGAAGAACAAGGTAGGCAGTATTGTAGCCATTGAACCTGCAACCGGCGAAATACTGGCCTATGTAAGCAGCCCTACTTATGATCCTAACCTTTTAGTGGGACGCGAGCGTGGTAATAACGCCGCCAAATTATATAAAGACCCATACAAGCCATTCTTTGCGAGGCCTGTGCAGGCATATTATCCGCCGGGATCGTCCTTTAAGCCGTTGAGCGCGCTAATTGCTATGCAGGAAGGAGTTATTACTCCGCAAACCACCTATTACTGTCCGGGTTATTATGTGTCGGGTAATCGTAGGATAAAGTGTTTTAATGGTGAACGGCATGGCGCTGTTACCCTGAGCAACGCGGTGGCCGAATCTTGCAACGGTTATTTTGATATGGTATTTGAAAAGCTGATAAACCGGAACGGCCCCAAAAATACAGATACATCATTTACCATCTGGCGAAACAATGTGGCCAAATTTGGTTTAGGCACCAAGCTTGATTTGGATATGCCAAGCGAAGGCAGGGGTTATTTGCCTAAAGCATCTTTTTATGATAAGTTGTACCATCGTGGTGGCTGGCGGTCAAGTACAGTTATCTCATTAGGTATAGGGCAAGGAGAATTATTAGCTACGCCTTTGCAGCTGGCTAATATTGAAGCCACCATTGCTAACCATGGCTTTTATTATAAGCCTCACTTGATAAAAGCCATTGGCAATAAGCAGGTAATAAAGCATGAGTATACCGTAAAAAACTATGTAGGAATAGATGGGCAATATTTTGAGCCGGTTATTGATGGGATGCAAAGCGTGGTTGACCATGGTACGGCTGCCGGATCAAAAATACCGGGTATAATAATGTGCGGAAAAACCGGTACGGCGCAAAACAGTCATGGATTGGATCACTCTGTATTTGTTGCTTTTGCCCCGCGCGAAAACCCTAAGATAGCAATAGCCGTAATAGTAGAAAACGCAGGACAGGGTGCCCGGTGGGCAGCGCCTATTGCCAGCTTTATGATTGAGAAATACCTGCGCG
>JAQBNZ010000209.1 GCA_028288285.1 Mucilaginibacter sp. | reverse complement strand
TTCTTTACCAATACTTTTTGCGGAAGCTACGGGGATCAATTCTGTAACGGGGAAGTTGCGTTCTGCGAGAACCTGCAACATTTTAGTGCCTACCAAACCTGTGGCACCAACAACTGCGACTTTCATTTGTAATTAATTATTTGTTAATAAACTTCAAATATGCGATTTTTTTGCGAAATGACTACCAATTTAGTATGCAAAAATCGTCTGAACCTGAATTTTTTAAATTTTTGCAATTGGCTGGCTCAACAAATGATTGTTGTTATAAAATTCAGTAATTCTTTAATTCTGTCAATTCAGGTTCAGACAAAATTCGGGTTCAGACAAAAAAATTTACCTTTGTAGCCATAACTGTGATTGCATGAGCGAAAAGATTTTAGTGATTGGTGCTAATGGACAAATTGGTACAGAACTTGTAAATGCTTTAAGACAAATTAATGGAATAGAAAATGTAATAGCATCTGACATAAATAACCCTAATTACGCTTTACGCAACAGCGGCCCCTTTGAATTTGCTAACGTATTAGATAAAGATAACCTGCATCATTTGTTTGATAAATACCGCCCAACACAGGTGTATTTACTGGCAGCTATACTATCTGCCGTAGGCGAACAAAAACCTAAAATGGCCTGGGACCTGAACATGACCGGCCTGATACATGTACTTGATTTTGCGGTAGAATTTAAAACTGCCAAAGTGTTTTGGCCAAGCTCTATAGCTGTATTTGGCCCGCATTCGCCACAGTATAATACTCCACAGTATTGCGTAATGGACCCTAACACGGTTTACGGTTTTAGTAAGCTGGCAGGCGAGCGCTGGTGCGAGTATTACCACGCTAAATATGGCGTAGATGTACGAAGCATCCGTTATCCCGGTTTAATTGGCTGGCGTGCCTCACCTGGCGGCGGTACAACTGATTATGCTGTACATATATTTCATGAGGCGTTAAAGAATGGTAAGTATGAGAGCTTTCTTTCTGCGGATACCGCCTTGCCAATGATGTATATGGAAGATGCCATTAGGGCAACTATTACATTAATGAATGCACCGGCGGAGAATTTAAGTATCCGTTCGAGCTATAATTTGGCAGGTATTAGCTTTACACCAACTCAACTGGCCGGGCAGATAAAACAAACCCTGCCCAATTTTGAGATAAGCTATGCCGATAACGACCCGCGACAGGCTATTGCCGACAGCTGGCCAAAATCAATTGACGATAGCCAGGCACAGCAGGATTGGGGCTGGCAACTGGAATATGATTTGCCAAGGATGACAGAGGATATGCTGGAAAATTTAAAGAAGACGATTTAAAATAAACAAGTTATATTTAACATCTGCTTTTGGCAGACAAGGGTTTAAAAATGGGTTTACCATTAACTATGAACCATCAACAATGAACCAAAGGAACTATGGGAAGAGCATTTGAATTCCGTAAAGAAAGAAAATTTAAGCGCTGGGCTAAAATGGCCGTGCAGTTTACACGTTTAGGTAAAGAAATTGTAATGGCGGTGAAAGCCGGCGGTGGCGATCCAAGCTCAAACTCGCGCCTGCGTACAGCCATCCAAAACTCAAAGGCGGTAAACATGCCTAAGGATAGGGTAGAAGCTGCTATAAAAAGAGCAACCAGTCGTGATGAAAAAGATTACGAAGAACTTGTTTATGAAGGATATGCACAACATGGCGTAGCTATACTGGTAGAAACCGCTACAGATAATATTAACCGTACTGTAGCTAATGTGCGCAGTTATTTTACTAAGTATGGCGGTACTTTAGGTAAAACCGGATCGTTAGATTTTATATTCAGTCGTAAATCGGTTTTTACATTTGACCCGGGCGACCGTGACCTGGAAGAGTTGGAATTTGAACTGATTGATGCAGGACTGGAAGACCTTTTTGTTGAGGCCGACGAGGAAGGAAACGATATTGCTGTTTTACATACTGCTTTTGAAGATTTTGGTAAAATGCAAAAGGCATTGGAAGAGTTGGGTATAGAAACCAAATCTGCCAAGCTGGAGCGTATAGCACAATCATTTGTTGCAGTAACCGAAGAACAAGCTGTTGATGTACTGAAAGTTATTGACCGCTTAGAGGAAGATGACGACGTACAGGCGGTTTACCATAACATGGCGGAGTAGAAACCATGTCATTGCGAGGAGCGTAGCGACGTGGCAATCTCGTCGCCATTGCTTAAACGCTTAGCATACGACGAGATTGCCGCGCTATCGCTCGCAATGACATATAAAAATTAAACATCATGCCTTTATTCACATCGCGTAAGCAGGAAAAAAAAGTTAAGGTAACTTTTGCTAATGGTTTGCTTTTTGTTGAGAAACCTGATGGTAAGCAGCAGGCATTCCCGTTGGAGTGGTTCCCTGAATTGTTGAACGCTACCGACGAGGAACGTGAAGACTGGCAGCAAACCGACAAAGGCATCCGGTTTAATAAGTTGGATGTGGATGTATCTTTATAAGACTGAATAAAGAGATAAGAACCAAGAGACAAGAGTTGGTTTTGAGGCGTTTTGTCTTTTTTCTTGACTCTTGTATCTAATATCTAAAATAGCATGACTTTCGAAGAGTTTTTTAAAAAGAAAAGAATTGACCTGGCTGCTTTACAAAGCGGAGAGCCCGGATTGTTTTCAGAATTTAGAAAACACTTTGAGCAAATGGGAGAAAAAAGCTTTGACCATACCAAAAAATACTGGTTTAATAAGTTAAGGCTGCAATACCATTTAGCCCCGGAGCTAAAGCCCGAGAAGGTGCATATGGAGAACCAACTGGCCGAGCAAACCATCACCGAAGCTTTAGTAGAAGAGAAAATACCTGCTCCATCGGTTGGTTTTAAGCCGAGGTTTAAACCCGGTATGGCCAATAAGCCGGCAGAAAGTATAAGCGATATAAAAGATCCGGCTCCGGAAAATAGTGCTACCATTACACCTGAGGTTAATGAGGCCGCTGCCAATAAAGACCAGCACCCGCCGTTTCAACATGAAAAAGAAGCGATGCAGGCCAAAGCCGATGCAATGCCGCGGATTACTGATAATGAACCAGCTGAAAAGCCACCGGAAAGTCCTGCAACAAACCCCGCAGGGTTTAAGCCAAGGTTCAACATGAAAATGGCTGCGCCCAAAACTGAACAAGCCGAAGCGCCCGAAACAAAGCCTGAGGAAGCCCAGGCTGCTCCTGAGCCTACGCCACAGGCAGAGAACACAGCGCCGAAACCGGCAGGGTTTAAGCCCAGGTTCAACATGAAAATGGTTGCGCCAAAGCCAGTGGAAAATGAAGAGCCTAAAACAGAAACAGAACAAGCAGCAGAACCAGCGGCAAATACCCAGGAACCTGTAGCACCTGAAGATAATGCCTCACCTAAACCGGCGTATAAGCCTAAGTTTAATATGAAAAATATTAAGCCTAAACCGCCCGAAGAATAAATTGTTTTATACTTAGTAAAGTTGAAAAAGATATGGATCCCGAAGAACTGCTGAATGAAAGAGGCGGAGAACAAGATAAAGCCAAAAAGGAGAGTCCGCTGCTGAGTTTGGAACGCGATCTTAAATTCTTTAATGAATCCATCCACGAGGTTGCTATTGAGATTATGGCAGAAGGGATATCAGCAAGCCCCATTTTTATTGCTCATCAGCATGAACTAAAACTGGGTGAAATGATCCTGGACAGGAACGAACTGAACACCGAATGGAGCGTACATGCATCAACTATTGAAGAGTTTGTTGAGCGCGGCATTATTAAAAAGGAGTTAAAAGAACGTTTTCTGAACACCTACAAAAACCCAAACGATTTTATGTGTGTATTTGTAGTTGTGCCCGAGGGCGCTAACTTTGTGTATTACCCTTATGTAAAAGGATAAATTGTAATGCAAAAAAATATTCGGGATATCGCCCCATTGTTAGCTAACCATTTTGTTGACGATGAAGTAACGCCAATACCTCTTTATAGTGCAGAGGTGCTTAAAAATAATGCTGAAAGAATTGGAAAATACTATCAATATTTAGGTTTATTACACGATAGCTGGATATTAAAAACAACTTTAACAGCCCATTTTTTTTCTATCACCCTTAAATGATTTTACAACTCATGTATTTGCAGATGCATTAATTGCTAAAAAGAGGTTAGATATAGATGAGACTAGACTCGAATTCAAAATTAATATTGAATTTGAAGCAGATGAGTTGACCTTTAATACCGTTAATGATGATGGTTTTATTTGTCAAATAGAACCAATCATAATTGATGAGTATTTGTATGAAGAGATTATTTTAATTAGTGATGAACTCATTAAAGTAGGCTTAGTAGTATGGAGTAAAAGAAAAGGTTACAAACCAGGGCAGCACATTTTAATATTAGTTAACGGTAAAAATGTGATTTTCACTGAACATCAGAATGAAGATTGGGTTAAGGTTTTCGGTAATAGCTTTGATCTTTATTACAATTATTTTAAAGCAGAACTTTTAAGTGGAAGATATCTATCAGATCAATTACTTTGCGAAAAACTAATTGATGAGATTGATGGAAATGCTGGTTAATCAGCATTAGTATTATATTTGTTTCATTATTTAATTGCCATGTCTGATAAAAAACTCCTGATATTAAACAGTAAGCAAATACAGCAAAAGATAGATCGCATTGCTTACCAGGTGCTGGAAGATAATTTTGATGAAAAGGAGATACTGATTGCCGGTATTTTACCCCGTGGCAATCAAGTGGCACAAAGGTTAAAATCAATACTGGATAAAATTGCGCCTTTCAGCACCAAGCTGCTAACTATTGAACTGGAAAAACAAAGCAGCAGCCTGCATGCCAAAACCAATTTTGATGTTAAAGAGTGCAGCAATAAAGTAGTTGTACTGGTTGATGATGTGCTGAACAGCGGCAGAACATTAGCCTATGGCCTTGGTATTTTTTTAGATGTCCCGCTAAAAAAACTGCGCACGGTAGTACTGATAGACCGTAACCACAAAAGCTTCCCGGTAACTACTGATTATGCTGGCATTGCCCTTTCTACCGTTATTAAAGAACACGTTGATGTTATTTTAGATGTTGAGGGTGAAGAAGATGCAGTTTATTTGAGGTAGAATAGTTAAATTTGTTATATGTCAGTAGAAGAGATAAAACAAACCAAATCAAATTTAATAGGTTGGATTGAACAGCTATCCGATACGAATATGCTTTCTTTTCTGGAAAGTTTAAAAGACTCTAAAGCAGATAACGATTGGTGGGATAATTTGAGCGAACCTCAGATTAAGCATATTAATGAAGGTTTAGCAGATGCCGAAAATGGCCGGGTAGTGTCATCTGATGAGTTTTGGAAGAAACTGAAGAATGCCTGATACGCTTTATCAAGTTGAATACACTGATAGAGCTATCAATGATTCCGTTTCAATCAAGTATTATATTCTACATTACTTTACGCAAAAAGAAGTAAACAATTTTTACAGCCTACTTGAAAGTTTTGAGAAAGTTGTAACTGTATTTCCTTTATTATATCCTGTAAGTGCTAAAAGCAAGAAAATTCATCGTGCGGTATTGAGTAAACAATTATCTGTTTTTTATACTATTTCAAATAATGTAATAATAATTATTTCAATGTTTGATAACCGGATGGATTATACTAAATGGCCTTAAGCCCTGTCACTTCTGCTAACTTCTCTACAGACAGATCTATCCCGTTTACTGTGTGGATAGCTTGCAAATAATAACCTTCGCGTTCGGCTAATTTTTGTTCAATAAAAGTTATAAGTTCGTCGCCTTTTTTGTCTTGTAATACAGGGCGGGCTGTTTTTGGATTGTCTAAACGGCTGGCTAATGCTTTTGGAGTAAGTTGAATATATACGGTTTGCCCGTGGTTGTTCATCCACTCCATGTGGTCAAAAAAGCAGGGTAGGCCACCACCTGTTGATACTATAGTATTGGTCGGGTATTGCGTTGTTTTCAAAATTTCCGATTCCAGTTTGCGGAACTCATCTTCGCCGTGGGTCGAGAAATATTCGGGGATGGTGATGCCTATTTGGGCTTCCAGCACGTGGTCAAGGTCAATGAAATGATAGCCTAAACTTGAGGCTAATTTCTTGCCCCATGTCGTTTTTCCACAGCCCATAAAGCCAATTAAGAATATAAGGCTCATTGCTTGCTTAGATAGTTTTTAACCAGAGTTTCATATTTAGGCATATTGTGGTAGTGCCATTTATTGATCACGGTTCCGTTTTTAAGTAAAATAATACCGGGATTTGAGCGTACCATTGTTTTCAACGGAACGCCATCGGCATAAAATAACTCGCTTACCAGTTTATGTTGTTTAGCAAAAACTTCGGCATTGGCCGGAGCGTTTGAGGTAAGCAATATAACACGGGTATTAAAGTTTTGTATCAAATTTGCCGCTAAAGCGTTAATGCGGTTCAGGGCATTGGTATTAGTGCCTTCCAGATTATAGGCTACGATCACCAAACTATAAAATGGGTTTGATAACAATTCTTCATTATAATTATTTCCCTGCGCATCCTGTATATTAAGGTCGCGAATTTTTGGCTCGAAACCTTTCTTTACCAAACGACTTTCGGGACTGCCCACTATCTCCCAATTGGCATCTTTCCAGATGGCGGTTTTAAGGTATTCCTTATCGCTCATCACCTTTGTTTCATTGGTCTTTTTATTTTTAAGGTGATAGGTAACCTCAAACTCATCTGGTTTAGAGCCGGGAGGAGTCTTCATTTCTTCGAGTATGTTAGCGCCAATTTTATAAGGCAAAAAGTCAACTATCGGTAAAAAGTTATAGGTATATAAACCAAAGCCAACAAATACAATGGTAGCCCCAATAAGTAGCTGGTCGCCGGTTTTTTTGCTGAATAATGATTTGATGCTTGTACGGTTTACAAACAGCACCAATACCAGCAGCAGCAGAACCATGTCTTTACTGAATGATTGCCAAGGCGTTAATGGTATAGCATCGCCAAAGCAGCCGCAAGTTTGCACTACTTTAAAAAACGCCGAGTAAAATGTAAGGAACGCAAAAAAGATAATCAATAACAGCAACCCCCAAACTACCTGTACTGCACGGGTACCTATGAGCAGGGCAAAACCCAGTATCATTTCAAGCGCGCATAAAATAATAGCCAGACTTAAAGCTAACCCATTAAGTGATGTTAAATGGAATACCTCAAAATATTCTTCGAGTTTGTAGGAAAAGCCCAGCGGATCATTCGCCTTTATCAGTCCCGAGAAAATAAACAGCAGCCCAACTGCTATGCGGCAAAACCATACTAAACCGTTCTTCATTTTACACCCAGTTTTATCAGCGCGAATACCGCGTAATTTAGCATATCCTGATAATTGGCTTTTACACCTTCAGATGCCAGTGTTTGTCCTTTGTTATCTTCAATTTGCTTAACACGTAGTAGTTTCATTAATATAAGATCGGTTAACGAGCTTATGCGCATGTCACGCCAGGCTTCACCATAATCATGATTTTTAGCAAACATCAGTTCTTTGGTCTCGTTGGCTTTTTCGTCGAATAATCTTTCCACATGGTTTGGCTCCAGTTCAAAAGCTGTTTCGGCAGTACTTTCTAATTGCATCATGGCTATAACGCAATAGTTTACAATGCCAATATATTCGCCGGTGATATCTTCATCTATTTTGGAAACCTTTTTCTCTTCGAGGGTACGAATACGCTGGGCCTTTATAAATATCTGGTCGGTTATTGATTCCGGCCTGAGTATGCGCCATGCTGTACCGTAATCGCGGGTCTTTTTCATGAAAAGGCCTTTGCAAATATTTATTACCGCTTCGTATTCTGCTGCTGTATTGCTCACGTTAAATTATAAAGTTGAAATGTTGTAAGGTTGGAATGTTGTTTAATGTGCGATAGCCGGGCGAGTTATTACCTTAATTGCTCCTTTTAGAAAGGTGTCGTACATTATGCAAAACGAATGCTGGTTAAAGTTAACGTAACTTTATAACTTTAAAACCTTTCAACGTTTCAACAAATCCAGTGGCTAAAGATACATTTTTTCAGAAAAAAGCAACCCTTAATGCAGGCGGTAAATTGATTGACCTTACTACACCAAAAGTAATGGGGATTATCAACATTACTCCCGATTCTTTTTATGCGGAGAGCAGGAAAGTCAATATTGATGCTGTTTTAAAGCAGGCCGAAAAAATGCTTGCAGATGGTGCTGCATTTTTGGATATTGGCGCTTATTCATCTCGCCCTGGTGCGGTTGATATTTCTATACAGGAAGAAACCGACCGCTTATTACCCGCTGTTGAGGCTATTACCAATAGTTTTCCGGATGCTGTGCTCTCTGCTGATACCTTTCGTGCGGGTGTTGCAGAAGCTGCCATTAAAGCCGGCGCGCATATCATAAATGATATATCAGGAGGGGAGCTTGATACGGATATGTTTGCTACTGCTGCCCGGTTAAAAGTGCCATATGTTTTAATGCACATGCGCGGTAGACCGCAAAACATGGCTCAGCTAACGGACTATGAAGATGTATTTGCCGAGGTGTTTGATTATTTTGTGAAAAAGATACATCAACTAAAGCAATTAGGCGTGCATGATATTATCCTTGATCCTGGCTTTGGCTTCGCAAAAAAAGCCAGTGATAGTTATGAGCTAATAAGTCGCATGAAGGGTTTTGACGTTTTGCAATTACCCATACTTGCCGGTATATCACGCAAAAGAATGATCTATGGATTATTAGGCACTCCTGTGGAAGAAGCCCTAAACGGCACAACGGTATTAAATACGATAGCCCTGATGAAAGGCGCAAGTATATTAAGGGTGCATGATGTGAAGGAGGCGGTAGAGGCGGTTAAAATTTGGGAGGCATGCGGTGAGAGGCGGCCGGAGGCCTTATAATAGTGCTCACTCGGCTGGAGCCGAGCGAGTGCAGGGTTCTTAGTCGCTCGCCTCTTGGCGAGTGACGGCTATTATAAGGCCTCCGGCCGCTTTATACTTTTATTGATTACAAAATCCGCTCTCGGCCGCAGCTAACTTTCATCAACAACAAAAAGCGAATCAGGGTTAGCGCTACTGTACACATAGCTTGTTTCATCATTAACCAGCATGGCTTTTACTGGATTTTGATGAATGTAATTTACCTTTTGATCAAATACTTCTGCGGTAATAAGCTCAACCGGGAAACTGGTCTTTTGCCAAAATTGGTATTCACTATTTTGACCAGTGTTGTTGGCGAAAAACTTAAATAAGTGAAGCAACCACTCTTTGCGACTTTCCTGAGGATGGTTTTGTATTAATTCAATAAACCGTTTTGCCGTATAACTTTTAAAATCGCGAATAACATCTGGTAGTTTACTGTTATCATGAGAAACAATTAGGTGTATGTGGCTGCTCATAATGCAGTAAGCATACACTTTCAACCCTTTATTCTTTCTGCAATATTCGAGGTTACGGATAAACTCTTCACAATAATCATTTCTGGTAAATACATCAATCCAGCCAATAACAGGCAGCGTTATAAAAAATGGCCGGTCGGTATTGGCTTTTCTGAATTCTGACATTATCGAATATAGTATAAATTTGGTGGCGGCCGGAGGCCTTATAATAGTCCTCACTCGGCTGGAGCCGAGCGAGTGCATAGTTAGTGTTTTAGTCGCTCGCCTCTTGGCGAGTGACGGTTATTAGCAGGCCTCTGGCCGCAGCAACTTACTAAACAAACTGTAACATCTTCAAAATGCTTTCAATATACTCGCGGTTATTGGCCAGGCGGGGTACTTTATGTTGACCGCCCAGTTTACCTTTTTCTTTCATCCAGTTAAAGAAAGTGCCCTCAGCAACTTTGTGGACTATAGGGCGGCGCAAAGCCATATCTTTAAAACGCTTGGCATCATAATCTGAGTTTACACGGCGAAGGGTTTCATCTAAAATATCAATAAAGCGTTCAAATTCTGAGGGTTTTTTCTCAAATTCAATCAGCCATTCATGGGTGCCACATTCATTGCCAGTAAAATAAACGGGGGCGGCAGTATAGTCGCGTATAATGGCACCGGTTTGTAAGCAGGCCTCGGCCAGCGCACGTTCGGCATTGTCTATTATCAACTCTTCGCCAAAGGCGTTAATATAATGTTTGGTACGACCTGTTATTTGTATTCTGAAAGGCGATAAGGAACTAAAACGGATGGTATCGCCTATCATGTAGCGCCATAAACCGGCATTGGTGCTAATAATGAGCGCATAATTCTTATTCAACTCCACCTCATCAAGCGTAAGTGTTTTTGGGTTGTCGTCATTCAGGTTTTCGAGCGGAAGAAACTCGTAAAAGATGCCATAATCAAGCATTAACAGCAGGTCGCCCGGGTCGTCCAAGTCCTGTATGCCAAAGAAACCTTCAGATGCATTGTAGGTTTCCAGGTAGTACATGTTATCATCAGGGATCAGCTTTTTAAACTGCTCACGGTAGGGAGTAAAGTTAACCGCACCATGAAAGTAGAGTTCCAGATTTGGCCATACTTCAAGCAGGTTATTTTTGCCAGTGATCTCGAGGATGCGTTTAAACAGCAGAATGTTCCAGGTGGGCACACCACTTATGCTGGTTACATTTACATCTTTAGTGGCATAAGCCATCTTCTCTATCTTTTCTTCGAAGTTCTCTATCAGAGCAATATCAAGATGTGGGGTGCGATAAAACTCGGCCCATAAAGGCAGGTTCTTCATCAGTACGGCAGAAAGATCGCCAAAAGAGGTATCAGAATTAAGCTGACCAATTTGATGACTGCCTCCCAATGTTAAACTTTTGCCTGTAAAAACACGGGCGTTTGGCCGGTTATTAAAGTAAATAGTGAGCATATCCTTACCACCCTTAAAGTGACACTCCTCTAATGACTCTTCACTTACCGGGATAAATTTGCTGCGGTCGCTTGTTGTGCCTGATGATTTGGCAAACCAACGGATCTCTGAGGGCCAAAGCACATTTTGCTCGCCTTTTAGCATACGCTCAATGTAGGGCTTTAGCGTATCGTAATTTTGTATGGGTACGCGTTCTTTAAAATGCTCAAGGCTTTCAATGCTTTTGTAATGGTGCTTTTTGCCCCATTCTGTATTCTCTGCACCGGCAACCAAATGCTCAAACCACTCTTCCTGTACCTCGTTAGGGTATTTCATAAAAAGCTCTATCTGGTGGATACG
>JAQBNZ010000204.1 GCA_028288285.1 Mucilaginibacter sp. | reverse complement strand
GTTATCAATATAACCCAGGTACTGTTCCATTTCATCATTTGAAACGGGCTCATTTGGGAAGTAGGCAGCAGTATGGTTAATATAAACGTTAGACATGTGTTAGTATTAGTTAGTAACTTGTAAATAGGTCAATTTTTTTCTTTTTATCCTGTTTGATGAAAATGGTTTCAGAAACAAAGCATCTAAAGTAATAAGGATGGGTGCACCTAAAAATAATGCAATAAAAAGATAGTATTTAAATGCGCTAAGCCAGGGGGTTTGGTTTTTGCGTTTAGCTATAAATTTTGCCCATGCTGCAAAAATTGGTTTTGCCCTTGCTTCTGTAAACATGAGCGTATAATTAATTTCAACTGCTTTTTGTTTTATTAATTCGTCTTGCATTTTGCTCCAGTTGCCTAAAGCCAAATATTTATTTACTATTTCGCCATAAGTTTTGGTGTTTTTAATGTCCTGTTCGTCAACCCCCGGCTTAGGGAATATATTTAAATAACGTTCTTTTTTACCTGATAGCATCCAATAAAAAATAGTAATAAAACTTACGGCGTTAGGGTGCTTATCAACCAGGGCAATATTACCTACTAGGTTTGCACCTGCATCATTCAGCATTTTTTTTACACGTACATAGGCGTTTATCCACATGTTACGTGCAGCGCTGATAGTAATAACAGGGGTGTTTTTCAATAATGCCTTAAATTCTTCTGTTTGCAGTAAAGAATTAGTTGGAATGCTTGGCGATAAAAACCAGGGCTGATACCCTAAAATGATCAGATCGTATTTAGCTTCTTTTAAATTCAATGGTTCAAGTGGTGCAGGTACCCCCAAAACGCATGATGGCATAACCGAAAAAAAGCGCTTGCCTGTCCACGGGAAGTCATAGTTAGCTGTAGGTTTTACTGAAATTTTTTCAACAGATACACCTGCTTCAATAAGTGGTGCAGTAAACGCATCAATAATCTCTCCCATCTGGCCCGACTGCGTATAATAAATAGCTAAGATCTTTTTATTCATTCATTGCAAAGTTAAAAACTATCTCTTCAGCGAGATTAAAAATCTTCAGCATGCAGCACTTTTGATTTTTTACAGTAGTTAATAATAGCATGTTGTACTGACTTTGGCAGGGTTTTAAAATTCTTTTGAATAATTAATTTATCCTTTTCAATATCGTTACGGTATTTAACAATTTTAGGAGCGTTTTCTTCTATAGCAAGGCGCAAAAAATGGAACTCCGTATTATCAGCATCGGCCAATATTGCGGTTTCCAGCTTAATACGGCCTTCTTTAAAAAAGCCAAGTTTCTTTTTTGGGCCATGTACCTTCCCAGCTTTGCGCATTAATAAAGCACCTTCATAACCTTCTTTATTATTTAATGATGAAGCCTTAACAATTTCAATCTGGTTATCTAAGGCCGCTATATCGCCGTTATCCATCACCTCATAAAATGCAGCCTTCTCAAATTTTTGCTGTGCATAACCAGGTTTTGCAAAGCCTATACTAATTAGCAAAACAGCAGTAAATATTGCTTTCCACTTAAAAACATTTTCCATAGTTATCAAACATAAATTAATTATTAATACTGTAATAATTAAAAAACATAATATGACTGCAAACAATATTGCTGTTAAATATCTAACGTACTACAACTAATTTGCCCAATAGTTGTATAATATATGTAAACTATACATATATTTCATATACTTTCACTTACTTTGGGGTTGCAATTTTTAGTTAAGCCATTTTGTTCGTTAATTTTAACATATAAAGGACAGGTAAACGCTAAGAAGGTTTAAAAGCGTGTTAATGGATAAAAACTTACATTTTAAGGGTTTATGGGCAATTGTTTTAGGAGGATCCAGTGGATTTGGGTTAGCTGCTGTAGAAAAGTTGGCCAAACATGGCATGAACATAGCTTTGCTTTATCGTGAACCCTCTGTTTCAGAAAAGCCTTTGCTTAAAAAACTTTTAGATATTGCAGAAACATGTCTGGTTGATATATTACCGTACAATATAAATGCGCTTGACGCGACCGGTAGGGAACTGTTTATACAAAAATTTAAACCCCTTGTTGATAAACATTCCGTAAAACTACTGCTCCATAGTATAGCTCGGGGTAACTTAAAACCCCTTGCAGGGAAAGATATTAAAGACGGTACTAACGGCACGTTATCTATTGAGGATATTCAAATGACTACCTATGCCATGTCAAACAGTTTACTTGACTGGACAAGGCTGCTGTTAAAAGAAGAGCTTTTTAATGCAGATGCAAGAATAATTGGTTTAACAAGCGAAGGCGCACATAAATACTGGGAAAGCTATGCAGCGGTATCTATAGCAAAGGCATCATTAGAAAGTTTATCAAAATATATGGCAGTTGAATTTAGTCCGTTTGGATTAAAAACAAATGTGATACAAGCTGGTGTTACAGAAACACCATCATTAAAAAAGATACCCGGAAGCGAAAAATTAATTGAGGCAGGTATTAAAAGAAATCCTTTGGGCAGGCTGACAAAGCCCCAGGATGTAGCCAATGTTATTTACCTTTTATGTACAGATGAAGCCTTTTGGATAAACGGATCATTAATACATGTAGATGGTGGAGAACATTGCAACTAAATTAATTGTATAGTACAAATGATTAATCACATATTAAACCATTTACCATATAAATCGTCTTTCCGTTTTGTAGACCACATTGCCTTTTTAAATGAAAATGAGGTAAGAGGAGAATATACCTTAAAGCAGGACTCATTTTTTTATGAGGATCATTTTGAAGGTAACCCGGTTACTCCGGGTGTTATTATTACTGAAATTATGGCCCAGATTGGGCTGGTTGTATTGGGTATATTTTTAATACTTAAAGAAACCGATCATAGTTTTACTGATGATGATTCTCTTTTTCCGCTGCTAACATCAACTGATGTTTCTTTCTATAAAATGGTTTTACCTGGTCAAAAAGTTACGGTGATATCTAAAAAGCAATATTTCCGTTTTGGTAAACTTAAATGTTATATAGAAATGTTGGATAGTGAAGGCGAACTGGTAGCTAAGGGCACTTTTTCAGGGATAATTAAAAAAATCGCTATTTAAATGACTAAGCGCGTTGTAGTTACCGGATTAGGTGTAGTATCGCCAAATGGTATTGGAGTTCCGGCTTTTTTACATGCAATACAAAATGGCATATCAGGCATAAAATTTATTCCACATTACCGGGAATTGAATTTTAGCTGCCAGGTTGCCGGCATGCCTGCGTTTGATTGGGAAAGTTTAAAAAATTACATTTCAGAAGTTACCTTTCATGGTTTAAAAGGCACCAATATAGGCTATGGCTTAGCCGCAGCACTTGATGCCTGGACAGATTCAGGCATGGAATATGATACAGATGAACCCCGTTGGGAAACCGGGTGTGTTTTTGGTAACAGCATAGCTGATACCGAAGCCATGAAGAATGTTATTGCTAAGGTTGATAACAGGGAGGCCAGAAAGTTAGGCTCGCGCATTGTTGAGCAGGCCATGAATAGTGGTGTTACCTCCTATATATCGGGCAGGTTGGGGCTTGGCAATAAAGTAATTACTAACTCTGCCGCATGTGCAACAGGT
>JAQBNZ010000185.1 GCA_028288285.1 Mucilaginibacter sp. | reverse complement strand
ACATTGAAGTATCTGGTGTTAAATCACAAGCTATCATTAAAGATATGCAGTTCCACCCATTAACGGAGCAGCTTATCCACATCGACTTTTTATTGTTAGATGAAAAGAAACCGATCACTATCGAGATCCCTGTAAAATTAACAGGTACTTCTCCGGGTGTTAAAGTAGGTGGTAAATTAGTGCAGAAATTACGTAAACTGCGTATTAAAGCTTTACCTAAAGATCATTTAGATAACATTGAAGTTAGCATTAACGAGCTTGAGGTTGGTAAATCAGTACGAGTAGGCGATATTAAGTTAACAAACCAAACTATCACCAACGCAGCAGAAGATACAGTTGTATCTGTAACTACTTCACGTGCATTACGCCAGGCTGAACAAGAAGCAGGCAAAAAATAATCTTTTTTTGACTATTAAAAAAGCGATGGAATTTCCATCGCTTTTTTTTTTGACTTATCGTTATTCGTCCTAAAATCTTTTGTCTCAAAGTTTATCTTTGCTCCACAAAATGAAATATTTAATTGTTGGTTTAGGTAATATAGGGCCCGAGTATGCTGATACCCGGCATAACATAGGCTTTATGGTGCTGGATGAGTTTGCCAAGCAGGAGGGTGTAAAATTTTATAATATGCGCCATGCTTATTATACCGAAGTAACGTATAAAAGCAGGGTACTACACCTTATTAAGCCAACAACATACATGAACCTTAGCGGCAAGGCCCTCAACCACTGGATGAAGGAATTAAAAATTCCTATAGAAAATGTATTAGTAATTGTTGATGATATTGCTTTACCGCTTGGCACACTGCGCCTTAAACCCAAAGGCAGTGCCGCGGGGCATAATGGGTTAAAACATATTGAGGCCACTTTAGGCAATAACGAATATGCCCGCCTGCGTTTTGGTGTAAGTGATAATTATCCAAAAGGCCGCCAGGTTGATTATGTTTTAAGTGGATTTGATGACGACGAAAAACCCGAGCTGCCCGCACTGATAGACCGCTCTATTGAGATGATAAAAAGCTTTGCCACCATCGGCACCGAACTCACCATGACTAAATTCAACAAGTAATAATTTGTTACCTAAATTAATTTATCCCGATGAAAGTATACGGAATTACCAATTGCAATACAGTTAAAAAGGCCCTTGATTGGTTAAAGGCAAACAATGTGGCTTACGAGTTTCAGGATTTTAAAAAGCTGGGTGTAAGCGCCAATAAGTTGAATGAATGGGAAGCAAAAGCCGGCTATGAAAAATTTATGAATAAACAAGGCCTTACCTGGAAACAGCTTGACCCTGCCGTTAAAGAAAGCATTAAAACAAAAGATGATGCCCTGCAATTGTTACAGCAAAAAACCAGCATGATTAAACGCCCGGTTATTGAGGATGGCGATTTCCTGTTTTTTGGTTTTGATGAAGCAGGCTACGCAAAGCATTTTAATGTTTAATAAAAAACATCATATAATTTAAGCTTTATAATAAGGTAACAAAACGTTTACCGTTGTATACAATAATATTATTGCAGTATACTTGCTTATAAATTATTCTATTAAAAAATGAAATTTAAACTGATTGTCAGCTTTTCACTGGCTATATTGAGTATTAGTAATGTTAGTCAGGCACAGCAAACGTCCCCTGCAACTCCGCCGGCCCCAGTATCAAACTATAATTACCATGATGCTTTTGCGCCTTTATTTTACACCAAAAATGGCTCGGAATTTCGTGCTGCAGATGGCCAGCCGGGTCCAAAATACTGGCAAAACCGTGCCGATTACCAGTTGGCAGCCAAGCTTGATGATCAAACCAACGAAGTTACAGGCACAGAAGTTTTAACGTATACCAATAACAGCCCACAGCGCTTAAGCTTTTTGTGGATGCAGCTTGATCAGAACCTTTTTAAGTCTGATTCAAGAGGTACAGCTATTATTCCGCCAGGTGGCAGCCGTAATGGTGGCCGCGGTTTGATGCCCGATGGAGGTTACAAAATAAAATCAGTAAAAATGCTGGGCGCTAAAGGCAAGCCTGCTGTAGTGCTGAAGTTTCTGATCAACGATACCCGCATGCAGGTATTTTTGCCAAAAGCAGTAACACCAAACGGCGGACAGATAAAACTGAACATTGAGTACTCCTATATCGTTCCTGAATACGGATCTGACCGTACCGGTATCCAAAACACTAAAAATGGTAAAATATATACCATTGGCCAGTGGTACCCGCGCATGTATGTTTATGATGATGTAATGGGATGGAATGCTTTGCCTTACACCGGGCCAAGTGAGTTTTATCTGGAGTATGGCGATTTTGACCTGAGCATTACCGCGCCTGCCAACCACATTGTAGTAGCAAGCGGCGAATTGTTGAACCCGCAGGATGTATATACACCTGAGCAATTAAAACGCTGGGCTCAGGCTGCAAAAAGTGAGAGCACAGTAATTATCCGTTCTGCCAATGAGGTAACCAATCCTGCATCACGCCCTGCAGGTAAAAAAGAATTGACCTGGAAATTTAAGATCAAAAACGCACGTGATGCTTCCTGGGCATCATCTGCCTCGTTTATTGTTGATGCCGCCAAAATGGATTTGCCAAGCGGTAAAAAATCAATAGCTATATCAGCCTACCCGGTTGAGAGCAATGGCAACGATGCATGGGGAAGATCTACCGAATATGTTAAAAAATCTATTGAGTATAATTCGCAAAAATGGTTCGAGTATCCTTACCCTGCGGCTACTTCTGTTGCCGGTATAGTTGGTGGTATGGAATACCCTGGTATTGTTTTTTGTGGATACCGTGCAAAGACCCGTTCACTTTGGAGTGTTAACGACCATGAATTTGGCCACACCTGGTTCCCGATGATAGTAGGCTCAAACGAGCGTTTATATGGCTGGATGGATGAAGGCTTTAACACTTTCATTAACACCTTAAGTACTGCCGACTTTAATAAAGGCGAGTATGCGCCTAAAAATCCGGTTGATATGCAGAAGATAGGTGGTGCCGTAACAAGACCAACCCTTGAGCCGGTGTTAAGCAACCCGGAAAATTTGAAGGAAGCTAATAATGGCACCCTGCTATATTTTAAACCAGGCACAGGCTTAACATTATTGCGTGAGCAGATCTTGGGCCCTGAGCGTTTTGATTTTGCATTTAAAACCTATGTAGCCCGCTGGGCGTTTAAACACCCAACACCTGACGACTTTTTCCGCACAATGGAAAATGCAAGTGGCGAGAGCTTGCAATGGTTTTGGAGAGGCTGGTTTGTAAACAACTGGCGTTTAGATGTTGCTGTTAATGATGTTAAATATGTAAACAACGATCCATCTAAAGGTGCATTGATCACCCTTACTAACATGGAGAAAATGGCCATGCCGGTGATCCTTGAAATAAAAACCGTTGGCGGTAAAGTGGAACGCTTAAAGCTGCCTGTTGAAATTTGGGAGCGTAACAACAGCTTTGTTGTAAAATATCCATCTACAGAAGAAATAGAATCTGTTACCTATGACCCTGATAAATCATTACCAGATTTTAACCCGGATAACAATATCTGGAAAAAGCAACAATAATATTATAACCCGGTTTAGGCCGGGTTTCTTGTTAGTTTAAATGTTAAATTACCAAACTATCTTACTTTAAAGGAGTTTAACTCATATATACTATTTGCCATGCCAAAAATACCTTTCATTATAGCAATATTTTTGTTTGCCGCTACTTTTGCCTATTCACAGGACTTATTAAAAGGCACTGTTTATGAAGATGGCACCAACACCCGGTTAACTAATGTTTTCATCCGGAATAATAATAACAAGCAGGTAACCATAACAGATAAGAATGGTAATTTCAGCATTAAAGCCGCAACAGGTCATCTGCTCATATTTAACTCGCCCGGCTATGTGCCCGATACCTTATATCTGATTGATGTATTGCATAAAAGAATAAACCTTGTACCTAAAACCATTAACTTAAGCCAGGTAAATATCACAGCCTCCCGCCAGGCTTTTAATCCACGTGTTGAGTATCCTGAGATTTATGAGAAAAGCAAGGTATACGCTTTTTCTCCCTCAACCTGGTTTAGTAAAGAGGGTAAGAATGCCCGCAGGTTAAAACGCTATTTTAAACTCGAAGCAGAGGAGCGGCAGGTTGATGCCGTGTTTAGCCCGGTTTATGTGGGTAGTATTGTTCCGCTAAAAGGTAAAGATCTGGCGAATTTTATATCACTTTACCGCCCAACATATGCATTTCTGCGAAGCAACAATGCCGAGTCTATGGTGGCTTATATTAATGATTGCTATAAAAAGTATATGGCCTTACCGCCCGATAAGCGTTCATTACCAGCGTTGAAAACGCAATAAATAGGATTATATCTCCCATAATGTTTACAATATTGAGCGAGGAAAAAAGTAAGATTGAAACGGGTAAATAAATATTAAAATATTGTGTTTCAGATTTTAAAAGATTTGTCTACCTTTGACGTCCCTGAAAGGAGGTATTTGGGATATGATCATTATTAACGTAAAAGACGGCGAATCATTAGATAAAGCATTAAAACGCTTTAAAAAGAAATTCGAGAAAACAGGAGTATTAAGAGAGCTACGCAGTCGCCAGGCTTTTGAAAAGAAATCTATTACTCGCAGGCACGAAATTAAACACGCCATCTACAAACAGAATATGAACGCCGAGACTGTTTAATTCTTTTTAATAAAGAATTTTCAAATTTTCTCGTCACTATAAAAAACTATTTGTACATTCAATTACTTGGATGTTCAAATAGTTTTTATGTTTTTAGGCAGGTTCATACAGTACATTAAATTCGAGAAGAGATACTCGCCTCATACTGTATCAGCATACCAGTCAGATCTGGACCAGTTCCTGCTTTTCCTAAATCCACCTGATACTGAAGCATCCGTATCGCACCCATCAGATATAACACATCACGATATCCGCAACTGGATGGTGCATTTAATGGATCAGGGTATATCACCGCGTTCTGTTAACCGCAAAGTAGCCACGCTGCGCAAATACTTTAAGTTTTTGCTGCAGGAGGGCGATATAACTATTAACCCAACATCGCGCATTAATGCACCAAAAGTTCCAAAGAACTTACCTGTTATTGTTGACGGCGATAAGCTTACCGGCATGCTGGATGGCAAACTGGATGGAGTGGAGAAAATTTTCACAGATGATTTTCAGGGTATTCGGGATAAACTCATTATTGAGATGCTTTTTGGTACCGGTATACGCCTTGCCGAACTTACCGGCACAAAAGAAACGGATATTAATTTTTATGAAAATACCATAAAAGTTTTAGGTAAACGCAACAAACAGAGGATAATACCTTTGAATACTGAGTTAGTATTGCTTTTAAAGCAGTATATTGAGTTAAAGAAAAGTGAAAATTTTAATAACAATTCTTCAACTTTATTCGTTACAAACAAAGGGACTAACATTTATCCGAAGCTTATATATAATACTGTGCAGAGATACCTTTCTAACATATCTACTCAGAATAAGAAAAGCCCTCACGTGCTGAGGCATACATTTGCTACAAGTTTATTAAATAAAGGCGCAGATTTAAATGCGATTAAGGAATTGCTTGGCCATGCTAACCTCAGCGCCACGCAAATTTACACGCATAATTCCGTAGAGCGATTAAAGTCTATTTATAAACAAGCCCATCCAAAGGCATAAAAAGGAGGAAAAATGAAAATTACAGTGCAATCTATTCACTTTACAGCAGACAGGAAATTGCTGGATTTTATCCAAAAGAAGGTTGATAAACTGGAAACATTTTATGACCACATTATTAGTGGGGAGGTTTATCTGAAGTTGGAGAATGTAGAGGACGAGGCGAACAAAATATCGGAGATTAAACTGTTGCTACCCGGCAACCAGATATTTGCCAAAGAGAAGTGTAAGACCTTTGAAGAAGCGACGGACCTGGTGGTTGAGAGCTTGCGCAAACAAATAGAGAAACATAAAACAAAGAAAACAATTGCTGCCGAAGTTGCAAAAAAAGCAATTTTGGTTACACAAGAAGAAGATTTCTAAGCACATACATAGGGGTTAAATAGAGCCCAGATCGGCAGGTTTAAAGCCTGCCGATTTTTTTTGGAAAAAAATTTTGTACAGCTTTAAATTTTTGTAGATTTGCAATCCCTTTCAGAGAGGTGTTAATCATCACTCGCATATTGAAAGGATGGTTCTTTAAAATAAAAAATAATAGTGCGATATTAATTTGCCGCCAATTTCCTGAAGTTACTATATGTAATAAAGATTGGTAACAATTTAAGCCTCCTTAGCTCAGCTGGTAGAGCGACTGACTTGTAATCAGTAGGTCATTGGTTCGATCCCGATAGGAGGCTCTGTTAATTTTAGCATAATGGTTTGAGTTTACGATGCTCCAGTTGTGAATTCATTATAGCCAAAATGCTAAAATCAACAATGGGGGGATACCAGAGCGGTCAAATGGGGCGGACTGTAAATCCGCTGCTTCGGCTACGAAGGTTCGAATCCTTCTCCCCCCACAATAAGTATTCAAAGTACTAAAT
>JAQBNZ010000167.1 GCA_028288285.1 Mucilaginibacter sp. | reverse complement strand
CGCCGCAATTGTTTAAAAAGAAGGTGTTCCCTAAGCTGGATGGCAAAGGCCCTGTATTTTTTATACTAATTGATAATTTAAGGTATGATCAATTCAAGATCATTAATCCTATTATATCTGAATATTTCAGGATGGAGGAAGAGGATACTTATTACAGTATCCTGCCTACCGCAACACAATATGCGCGTAACTCTATCTTTTCTGGTTTGATGCCGTTGGATATGGAGAAACGTTATCCGCAAATGTGGCAAAATGACGAGGACGAAGGCGGAAAGAACCTGTATGAAACAGATTTTATTACAGACCAGTTAAAGAGGGTTTTGCGTAAGGATATTAAACATTCATATCATAAAATTTTAAATATTGATGAGGGCCGCGCTTTGAATGAATCAGTTAATAACCTGATGAATAATGAGCTAAACGTGGTGGTATATAATTTTGTTGATATGCTGAGCCATGCCCGTACCGACATGCAAATGATACGTGAGCTTGCAAGTGATGATGCCGCCTATAGATCATTAACCCTATCTTGGTTTGAGCACTCACCGTTGTTTGATCTGCTTAAATTCCTGGCTTCAAAACAGGTTAGGGTAATTATTACTACAGACCACGGTACAATAAGGGTTAAAAACCCAAGCAAAATAATTGGCGATAGAAACACCAACACCAACCTGCGTTATAAACAAGGTAAAAACCTTAACTACAATGCAAAGGAGGTTTTTCATATTCGCAACCCGCATGATGCTATGCTGCCTAAGCTGCATGTAAGCTCAAGTTTTGTTTTTGCCAAAGGCGACAGTTATTTTGTATACCCAAACAATTACAATCATTTTGTTAATTTTTATAATGAAACCTTTCAGCATGGCGGTATCTCATTAGAAGAAATGATTATTCCTATTGTAACTTACGGCCCTAAATAGGATATTTATAAATTATAATTATAAATGCGTCATTGCGAGGAACGAAGCAATCCCCGATAGACTATCGGTTATGCATAGTTCTGCGATTGCTTCGTTCCTCGCAATAACGCTTAGTTAAAGCGGACTAATTGAACTTACATACCTCATCTATAGCAGATCTTCCGGGCGCGGCATCAAGCATTTTAAAACATGCAGGCACCAACCGGATTTTGCTTTTTTACGGCGATATGGGAGCTGGGAAAACCACCCTCATTAAAACGTTATGCGAGCAGCTTGGTGTTATTGATGCCGTAACCAGCCCTACCTTTTCTATTGTTAATGAATATGTCGGTACAGAGGGGCCCGTTTTCCACTTTGATTTTTACCGCTTGCGCAATCAGACAGAAGCGTTGGATATGGGTTATGAGGAATATTTAAACAGCGGCAATTACAGTTTTATTGAATGGCCAGAAAAAATATCGGATTTAATTCCTGATCAATATACCAGTATTAGGATAACGGTTATTGATGAAAATTCGCGACAAATAACAATTGAAAACATTTAAAAATCAATCCTGTTTTTTTCTTAACTTCATCACCCGGAAAATAAATACAACATGAGTGCAGGGAAATATAGCGGGTTTTCTGATGTTGCCAAACAGGCAATGATGCAACCCCAGGAATCAATGCTGGAGGTAAAGAATAAAAAAAACAAACTTTATATTGGCATACCCAAAGAGGTTTCTTTCCAGGAGAACCGTATACCATTAACGCCTTTATCTGTAGCGCTGCTCATAAACAATGGCCATGAAGTAATGCTGGAAAGTAATGCCGGGAAGGCCGCCAATTTTTCTGACTCTAACTATAGTGAGCAGGGTGCGCAAATTGTTTATGATACCAAGCGTGTTTACGAAGCCGACATTATTATTAAAATAGCGCCGCCTACCATGGAGGAGATAGCTATGATGAAACCGGGTCAGTTGCTGATTTCTGCTTTGCAGCTTTCAACATTAAAAGCCGAATGCCTGCATGCCTTACTTAATAAAAAAATTACGGCGCTTTGCTTTGAGCATCTGGAGGATGAAGGCGGTTCATTAACCGTAGTTAGGGCAATGAGTGAGATTGTTGGTGCTACATCTGTACTAATAGCTGCCGAATATCTGAGTAATATTTTTGAAGGAAAGGGCCTGATGCTTGGCGGCATAACCGGCGTACCTCCTACAGAAATTGTAATATTGGGAGCCGGTACCGTGGGCGAATATGCAGCCCGCACCGCTATATCATTAGGTGCCGAAGTAAAAGTATTTGATCCATCAATATATAAGCTCCGCCGATTACAAAACAATATTGGCACCCGTGTATTTACATCGGTAGTTCAACCAATTGTACTGGAGAAAGCCATTACCACCTGCGATGTTGCCATTGGGGCAATGCGCGCAGATGATGGCCGCAGCCCGTGCCTCGTATCCGAAGCCACAGTTAGCCGTATGAAACCAAATTCTGTTATTATTGACGTTAGTATTGACCAGGGTGGTTGTTTTGAAACGTCAGAAGTTACCAACCATACACACCCGGTATTCAGGAAGCACGATGTGATACATTATTGTGTGCCTAATATCGCTTCACGGGTGGCACGTACAGCAACCTATGCACTTACTAACATCTTTTCGCCTATATTACTGGACATAGGTGAGCACGGGAGCCTAAAAAATGTAATTTGGCAAAAGGTGGGAATTCGCAAGGCAGTATATATTTATCAAGGGCACCTAACCAATAAACACATGGCCGAACGCTTTAACATCCCATGTAAGGATCTTGATTTGTTAGTAGTGTCAAACCATTAATTAATAATTTGTAATAGGCCTCAGGTACTGTTGATTGTTTTGTTTGTATGGGCGATACCGTTCAGGCAAATCGCTGGTATGATGCAACGTGCCGTAGTAATATACCTCCAGGTTAACCTTACCAGAGTCTTTTATAGTCACCTTAAATATCATATCAAAATCTTCTTCACTCAACTTATCAAGTGGCATATCTGCCCCCAAAGCATCTAATATGGGCATTACCGTATTTGAATGGCCAACAACCAACACTTTGGCCCCCTTAAAATTATTAAGCAGGGCTTTTGCAAAAGGCTTAATAGTATCGGTATAAATACGTGGGAATATATGGGCTTGTACAGCAAGTGGCTTGGCGGTTTGGCCGCTGCGTTTAGTTGGGGTAACATATATGGCTTTAATGTTTTCACGCTTAAGCACTTTTGCCAAAGCAATAGCTCTCTCCTTTCCGTCCTGAGATAAGTTTGGATCCGGATTAGGAGCGTCTGGAGCAGATACTTCTTTTTCGGCATGTCTAACCACCCAAATTGTAGTTTTTTGAGCTAAGGCACTAAAATTGCTAAATAACAATACAATGAGTATCTTAAAAAAGCACGAAACATGCGTTACATTTTTCATATGATAGTGTTTACAATAAAGGAGTTAACAAATATATTGGATTTTTAATATGAAACTTTTTAGCAAAGAGTATTTAAAACAACTTTGGAAGGTTTTAAAGGCCACCTTTGGCGGTTTTTCTAATGATAATGGATTAAAGCTGAGCGCATCATTAGCCTATTATACAGTGTTCTCTCTTGCACCCTTGCTTATATTGGTTATATCTCTTGCCGGTTTATTTTTTGGTGCAGATGCTGCTACAGACAGGTTGTATCCGCAAATTCAGCATTATGTAGGTTCTGCCGCGGCACTGCAGATACAGGATATGTTAAAAAGTTTGCAGCTATCTGGCAAAACAGGCATGGCTGTTATTATTGGTGTTGTTACGCTATTACTTGGTGCCAGCAGTATATTTTTAGAGATACAAGATTCATTAAACATAATATGGCGTGTTAAAGCCAAGCCAAAAAGGGGTTGGGTAAAAATGCTGCAAAACCGATTTTTATCTTTTTCGCTTATTCTTGGCTTAGGGTTCCTGTTAATGGCATCACTAATAATTAATTTTTTAATGGATGCCTTAGGTAAGCAAATAGAGCGTTTTTTACCAGTCATAACCGGCTTATTATTAAAAGGAATTAACCTGGGTATAACACTGATTATTATTTCTGTACTCTTCGGTATCATATTTAAATTTCTGCCGGATGTTAAGATAAAATGGAAAGACGTTCGCTCCGGGGCATTCTTTACCGCTATTTTGTTCATGATAGGGCAGTATATTATTAGCTTATATATTCAATATACCGCGCAGGGGTCAACCTATGGTGCCGCCGGCTCATTAATTGTAATATTAGTTTGGATATATTATACTTCGGCAATACTTTACATAGGGGCCGAGTTTACACAGGTTTATGCAGAAGCTATTGGCAGCCGTATTGAGCCCGCTGAGTACGCCGTACATATACAGCAAACAGAGGTAGAAAAGACCGTTGCTACACTGCCAGCCCAAAACCCGGAGTTAAAAGGTAATTTGAAGTGTGACGAAAAAAAATAGTCCCGTGTATTTAATATCTGGTAAACCAACTGGTTAACCGTGTGAATGACATATTATTTAATAAATTTAAAATGCTTTTTGTTGTAGAATAATATTAAATTTAGCTACCAATTATAACCTTTTGTTAGCTCTGCAACAATACTTTATGTCAAAGAGAATATGGCTTACCGCTATATTATGCTGTATTATTTTGTCATCATTTGCGCAACACTTTGTAGTTAACAGTGCCCATAAGAATGTAACTATTCCGTTTCGCCTGGTTAGGAATATGGTTGTTGTTAAACTAAGTATTAATGACAAGGGGCCGTATAATTTTATATTAGATACAGGTGTGGGTATCATGATAATTACCGAGCCCAAGCTGATAGATTCAATTGTTATTCCTAACAAGCGCACTATCAAGTTAAACGGCCTTGCTGAAGGTGAAGATTACGAAGCTTTAGTTACTGCGCCATTAAACATACAAATTCCCGGCATAAATAGTGAAGGAGTTGGCGCAGCCATTTTGAAACAGGATTATTTTAACCTTTCGGGACATGTGGGTATGCCCATACACGGGTTACTTGGTTATGATTTTTTTAATGCCCTGGCAGTAAAAATAAACTTTGAAGATAGCATCATAACTGTTTGTAAACCAGAAGATTTATCCAAGTTACGTAAAATGCACAAAGTTCCCGTTAGTATAGAAAATAAAAAGCCCTATCTGGAAACTACTATAACATATCCCGGAGGAAAAAAAGTAAAAAATAAGCTGGTGATAGATATCGGTGCCGGCCATCCACTATCGCTTGAAAATCTGATATCCGGAAACGGATTGCCACCTAAATTTATTGCGGCCAATTTGGGAGTGGCACTAAATGGCCCAATAACAGGATTTATCAGCCGGATGGAAGAGATAGATATGGGCAAGTATAAAATAAAGAATGTTATAACCTCCTTTCCTGATGTTGATTACATTAAAAGGAATTTCGTGGTTCCGCGTGATGGTAATTTGGGCATTGGTATTTTAAAACGGTTTCTTGTAATATTTGACTATAGTAACAGTGCACTTTATTTAAAACCCAACAGAACCTATAAAAATACTTTTGAGTTTGATATGAGTGGCATGGAATATTTTGCAGGGGGCGAAGACTACCGGCATCTAATTATCAGCCGGGTGTCTCCTGGCTCGCCCGCGGCTGATATTGGTTTAGAAAAAGGAGATGAAATTGTATCTATTAACTTAAAACCAGTTTCAGAAATGGGAATAGAGGAAGTGGATGGTGTTTTTAAGTCAAAAGACGAACGCTCTTTGCTACTTGAGATATATCATGATAAAAAATATGATAAAGTTATCCTCACACTAAAACGCCGCATATAAAACATTGTGTATTTGTAACAAACATATTGTGTCTTTAATAATAAGTTATTATTGTATATTTTTATCCCTTACTAATTTATTTAACTAATTATTACATTCAATGAATACATCCTTACGGGTAAGTACTTGCTTGCGTGTAGCAGTTATCACGCTTGCCGCTTTAGCAAGTTCATGCGCTACCAAAAAACAAGCAGCCCAACAAACCGTTACCTTAAAAACAACTAACACGCCAGGCGGCTCAACCGCTATAGCTACAGTTGGGCCTGTTAAAAAAGAAGGCATCAAAAAATTCAGCGATCTGGTAGGGAAAGTAAAAGCCGACAATGGCCTTTTTAACACCTACAAAGTTGATGGTAAATACTATTTTGAAATTCCTGATAGTTTGCTTAATCGCGAAATGCTTGTAGTAACCCGCTTTGTAAAAACTCCTGCAGGTCTAAAGTCTTTTGGTCAGCAATATGGCGGTGAAGAAGTTAACGATCAGGTATGGAAATGGGAGCGCCATGATAAGCAGATTTTTATTCGCGTACCAAGCTATTCTGTAAGGGCCGATAGTACAAGTGATATGTACCAGTCTGTAAAAAACTCAAATCTGGATGCTGTTTTAGCCTCGTTTGATATTAAGGGGTACAATAAGGATACAACAGGCGTTTTGGTTGATGTTACTGATATGTACAACGGAGATGTTGCTGCCATCAGTTTGCCAGATAATATTAAAAAATTATACAAAGTAACAGCTTTAGATAATACCCGGTCATACATTGATACAATAAAAAGCTTTCCTATCAACATTGAGACCCGTACATTAAAAACGTTTCGTTCGGCAGAGTCGCCAACAGATAATAGTAATGGTGCTTTAACTTTTGAGTTGAACACTTCCATGTTATTATTGCCAAAAACACCAATGAAAGCACGTTTAATGGATGCCCGTGTTGGGTTTTTTGGACAAAGACAAACAGATTACGGTACCGATGCCCAAAAAGCTGAGGGTACCGCTTACATTCACCGATGGAAGCTGGAGCCGAAAGATGAGGCTGCCTATGCCCGCGGCGAACTGGTTGAGCCTAAGAAACAAATTGTTTATTATATAGACCCGGCTACGCCAAAAAAATGGGTACCGTACCTTATTGCCGGCATTAATGACTGGAACAAAGGCTTTGAGGCTGCCGGATTTAAAAATGCTATTGTTGGTAAAGAAGCGCCAACCGCAAAAGAAGATCCTGAATTCAGCACCGAAGATGCCCGTTATAGTGTTGTAAGATACTTTGCATCTGATGTGCAAAACGCTTACGGCCCGCATATATCTGACCCTCGTACCGGCGAGATCCTGGAAAGCCATGTTGGCTGGTATCATAATGTAATGAGCTTGTTGCATAATTGGTTCTTTATACAAACTGCTGCCATTAATCCTGGTGTGCGTATGGCACAGTTTAGCGATAAACAAATGGGCGAACTGATCCGCTTTGTATCATCACATGAAATTGGCCACACTTTGGGCTTGCCACACAATTTTGGCTCAAGCTATGCGTATCCGGTTGATTCACTGCGCTCAAAAGCATTTACTGATAAGCATGGTACTGCGCCATCTATTATGGATTATGCGCGTTTTAACTACATTGCCCAGCCGGGCGATGGTGTAACACATCTGTATCCGCAAATTGGCGAATATGACCTATGGGCGGTTAAATGGGGCTATAGTTACTTCCCGGGCAATAAATCGCCAAAGCAGGAAAAGGAAGCTTTAGATGTTTGGACCAGGGAAAAAGCCGGAAACCCCCTTTACTACTATGGCCGCCAGGGTACCTCTATAGACCCACGTTTGCAGAATGAAGATTTGGGTGATAATGCTATGAAAGCAAGTGCTTACGGTATTGCCAACCTAAAAAGGATATTACCAAACCTTGAAAAATGGAGTTTCCAGAAAGGTGAAGATTTTGACGATGTACAAACCCTGTATAACGAAGTTATTGGTCAGTACAACCGTTATATTGGCCATGTTACCATGAACATCGGCGGCATGAATGAGAACTTTAAAACTTATGATCAAACTGGTCCGGTTTATGGATTTGTAAACAAAAAGCTTCAGCATGATGCGGTTGATTTTTTAAACAAACAAGTTTTCACAACCCCATACTGGTTAATCGACAATAACGAGCTAAGCAGGTTTGATAACGGATTAGTTATTAACCGCATTAAAGCTGTACAGGTTAATGCTTTAACAAATGTTATCAATGCATCAAGAATGGCACGTATGTTTGATAATGAATCAAAGAATGGTGCTAAAGCCTATACTGTAACTGAATTGTTTACTGACCTTCGCGGTGGAGTGTTTGGCACAGGCAAGCCAGATCAGTTTAAACGTAACTTGCAACGCGGTTATATTGATAATTTAAAAGCGATGTTAAATGAGGATGCAAGCAGGAGCTTCCCGGGTGCCACATCAATACAACTGGCTAATATAGGCTTTACACCTATTAACATCGCTCTATCTGACATTCGTCCTATGGTACGTGCCGAGCTAAGCAAAATAAGCACAATTTTGCCAAAAGGAGGAGATGCTTTAACGGCGGCACATTATGCCGATTTGCGTTTGCGAATAAAGGAAGCGTTAAACCCAACAAGGCCTGTTGTTAATGTTGGCGCTGGCGCACCTGGCCGCCTAACTGATGATACCCAGGAACGCGAAATAAATTACTAATATATTTTATATAAAGTATAAAGCCTCCTGGTTAATTAACCAGGAGGCTTTTGTTTTTTACAACGGGTATATTTTTATTATTTTAACTGACTAATATTTTCAAAAAAAGCGGTTTGCAAATCAAGCAATGTTTTCACATTAACCTTTTCACCATACATATCAAAACACAGAAACTTTGATTTTTCCGGATCGCTCTTAAATCGTTCAAAAAAGTTAAAAGTTTCAAAAAAGTAGTGCCTTGTGGTTACTTTACTTTTACCATTTGTTTGTGAAGTGTTAAGCCGGAAGCCAATCGCATCAATCCAGCGATGTACCTTAGCGTGCAGAGATGTGCTGATGTTATCCATGAGTTATGCTTTTTAATCTTTAACGAAAAATTTTATCAAAAGGTTTCGAGTATGTAAAACAATTATCAACAAAATGGATGGCCTGCATAAATTACAATCCGTGCTTTAATATAAAATGGAATGTGTTTTCCATTTTATAGCAAAACGGATAGGCATTCAATATGTTGTGTGCGGTGCTTTGCAGAGAGCATTTTTATATGTAACAATAGCAGTACTTAACCTATTATAATATGTAACAATAATATGATTATTAAATATTTAAAGTTTATAAAGTGAACCTTTGTATAATATATATGTCTTTTAATGATATTATTAAAGTGAATACTCTTACTGTAACTATGAAATATTTATTTTCACTCTTGATCTTTGTTTCTTTTAGTGTGCTTACAGCTAATGCGCAAACGCGTGTTGTACAAGGCTCTGTATTAGATTCAACCAAACTATCCCTTCCGGGCAGTAATATTAAGCTTACCTCTGACAAGGGAGATAGTACTATAGCCATAACCGACGCAAATGGTAAATTCACTTTTCCGGCAGTTAAAGGCACCAAAATAAACCTGGCCATTTCTTCTATAGGTTTCCAGGCAATTATTAAACATTTTACTTTAGACAACGGTACAGCCCCTGTAGTGCTTGCACCATTCATCTTAAAATCAGATACAAGGCAGCTGGCGCAGGTTACTATTGTTGGCGTAAATCCGGTGGTGTTTAAGGAAGATACAGTTCAATACAGTGTTGCCGCTTACAAAGTCCGGGAAAATGCACCTATCGAAGATGTGCTGAAAAAAATGCCAGGCATTGATGTAGCTAAAGACGGTACTATATCATCACAAGGCAAGCAAATAACTAAGGTAAGAGTTAATGGGAAAGACTTTTTTGGTGGCGACGTACAAAGCGCGACAAAAAATTTACCGGCAGATGTAATTGAAAGTGTGCAAGTTATTGACGATTATGGCGATCAAGCAAACTTAACCGGCGTAAAAACAGGTGAGCCCAATAAAATATTAAACTTTACTATCCGTAAGGATAAAAACTATGGTTACTTTGGGCAGGCTACAGCAGGTGATGGTAAAGATGCTTTACCAGCAAACCCGGGCGTTACCAATGATAACCGCTATGTAGGGTTACTAAACTTTTTTAAGTTTAAAGGCGATCAGCAAATTTCAGTTTTAGGGAGTATTAACAATACCAATGTTAATACATTCAGCTTTGGCTCGGCAACAGGTGGTGCAGCCGGCGGCGGTGGTTTTGGTGGTGGTGGCGGCCGTGGTAATGCACTGCGTGGGGGCTCAACAGGCTCTACAACTAATGCAAACGGTATTACTAATGCCCACTCTATAGGTTTAAACTTCAGGGATCAATGGGGTAAACACTTATCGGTATATGGTAGCTATAGCTTTAGCGATAACACCACCTTCACTAATTCTACAACCCTACAAAAAAATAATACCCTTTCGCCGAGTACAAGCAACCAGATCAGCCAGGAAACGGATAACCCGATCAATCACCGTTTTAACTTTAACGTAGAATGGAAACCGGATACGCTTAATTACTTAAAAATAACGCCTACATTTTCTTACAGTGGTACGGATGTAAATAGTTTTGATAATGTAACTTCAACAAGTAGAGGGACTACTAACCTAGCTTATACATCAAACTCGGTAAGTAACACAACAGCGCCTAACTACGGTGTTACCGGTTTTTATAATCATAAGTTTAAAGGTACCAGAAGAAACATCCAATTTGGTTTTGGCGCAAGCAGCAATAAAAACAACCAGTTTGATAATCCTATTTACAACTATACGGTTGTAGACCCACGAACGGAACCTGCACCATTAAATCAGATGATCTTTACAGATAGCCGCACTAACGCCTACAACGCAAACGTATCTTACTTAGAGCCGATAGGTAAGGTTTCTTTCCTGGAATTAAGATACGAGTTCAACCACTCATATACAACGAGCGATAAAGAAACTGATACACTTTATACAGCCAACCCGGACAGATATCACCGTTACGATTTGCTGAGCAACAGCTACAACTATACGTTTACTACCAACCGCTTCGCGTTAAACTATAAAATCATCGAGAAAAAATATAACGTTACAGTGGGTGTTGGCGCCCAGCCAGCACAGCTTGATGGCACAAACGTAATGAGCAACGTTTCAACAAGCATATCAACCTTTAATATTATACCTACTGCATCATTTAATTATAATTTCTCCAGAAGCCAGTCTTTCCGCTTAAATTATAATGGTAGCAGTAACCAGCCGGCGTTTAACCAGTTACAGCCAGTTACCGACTTTTCTAATGCGCTGTATCCGGTACAGGGGAACCCAGATCTAAAACCCGAGTTTACCAATAACCTGTCGTTACAGTACAATGCATTCAGCTTTCAAACAGGTAATATCTTCTTAATTCGTGGTCAGTTTACGCAAACCGATAATAAGATAGTTCAAAATATAGTAACCAGCGGAGGCACTAACTTAATTAAGTATTTAAATACAAGTGGCTATTATTCTGCTACAGGTAACATTCTTTACTCTAAACCGTGGTCTGAGCGTAAATACACAGTAATATTTGGTAGCAATGTTGGTTATGTAAACAATATCGGTTTCTCGCAACGCGTTGACGCCAATAACGTAGAATCGGCTATCGACAAAAACATTGCTAAAACGTTTACTTTTGCTCCTCAGTTCCGTTTCAGGGTAAATGTTACTGAAATCATTGATGCGGAGTTGAACACCAGCTACGCTATCAACAAAACAGTTAACTCATCAACTATTTTATCGAATGATAACACAAATATCCGCGCGCTTAATTTAGGTGTAAATGGTAAAAACTATATCTGGAAAGATTGGACATTGAGTTACGATTACACTAAAACATTTAACTACGGTTATGCAAACAGCATCCCTATTAAAAACCCTAACATCTTTAATGCTTATATTGAACGTAGGTTCTTAAAAGATCACAGGGGCACATTACGCCTTGCAGCATATGACTTGTTTAATGAAAATACAGGATTTTCAACAACCACTAACGGCAGCATCGTTACACAAACAAACGTTAACAAACTTGGTCGTTATGCCTTGTTAACGTTTACACTGCGCCTGCAAAAATTCTCAGGTAAAGCTCCTACCGCCGAGCCTGGCAGAGGGTTCAGGAATGGCGGCGGCGGTGGTGGTGGCGACCGCCCACCAGGTGGCGGCGGCCCAATGTAATATAAGTTAAAGGCCCCTCTTTGCAAAAAGAGGGGCCTTTTTATGGGTAAATTTTTTAATCGTTTACAAGTACAGTGTTGATGACCCGTTCCAGTTCTTCCAGATCAAACGGTTTAGCCAGGTAGGTTTCAGCCCCGGCGTGGTCTGCCAGTAATTGAATATCGCTATTGGCGGAGAAATATACAACGGGGATATTTTTTAGCTGATCGTCTTTTTTTAATGTTTGCGTAGCTATTATACCGCCTGCATCGGGTATCCAGTTATCCATCAAAATAACATCGGGATATATTGCCAAAACTTTTTCTACGATGTTGTTACAATCTGTAAAAGTATATACTTCCCATCCCTGCTCTTCTAAAATATAACTGCAGATGGATAAAATATCTTCATCATCATCAAAAATAACGATCTTTTTTGTTTTATTATTCATGGGCTGTAGAGATGTGAAACTAAAAAGAAGTTTTAAAAAAAGCAAATTTTTTACTTAGTACTTTAACCAAAAAATTTGCAGATAAAAAGTATAAAGAGGAGCTCTGCAATTAGCTTTTTTGAGTAATAAATTCATTGTTTGCAGGTATTCGATGCATCGCGTTTTTCAAGCTTTTCCCCAATGGCTTTTCTATGTATTTGGTTATTAAATATGCCAATAAAATAACTACAGGTACTACCATAAATAAAACAACAAGCCAATAAGGCAAGTTAAAATGATTTTCTATATAGCCAATCAATCCTCTAAAAACAAAGTTGTGTATCAAATATAAAGCAAATGATACATTCCCTAAGAACAGCGCGGGCTTGGATATTATAAACTTTAATTTATCATTTATAAACAACACAAACGTTATGAAGTAAAATGCCAACATGCAAGCGTACTGCATAAATGAGATATGATCTGGGTCGGAGCCGGCAAATTTGAATACAATAGTTTGCGTTAACAGACAAAATAACACAGCCAGGTAACCTGTGAGTTTGGTAATAGCGTTAGTAATTATCATATAAAATATTATTCCGCCTAAAAATAAAGCAAAATGGTTCATTAATGGAAAGTAGCCGGTGTAATTAGATATGATGCCTTGGGTAAAGAGTACGTAATTTATAATTATCAGACTATTGATAGCACAACCTATCGGTATAATATGTTTGAGCAATTTAAGCTGGTACAGGGCAAGAATGAGCAGATAAAAAAGCACCTCGATAATCAGGGTCCAATACGGCACATCAATATTTTTTATATTAAAATAATACTGAGACATTGTTAGGTTAACCAGGTAATCGGTAAAGCTAACTTCACGGGCATGGTTCAGTTTAAAGTGTACCGCTTTGAGTAATACTATTACTCCGAAAGTAAATGTAACACTGGCCCAATAGGTGGGATAAAGCCTTACTATACGGTTAATTATAAACTCTTTACCCGAAGCTACTTTGTTAATGCTCATGAATATCACAAAGCCGCTTATTAAGAAAAAAAAGTCGACACCGGTAACTCCTAACGTGAAAGCCTCCGGCGCATTTTTCCCTTCGGTATAATGGAATAGCATTACAAACATAGCGGCAAAACCCCTTAATGCATCAAGTTCAAGGTATCGTCTATTGGGTGCTTTAACGGATTTGGCTATCATCCGGCCCAGCCTTCCCTGTCAAGGCTTCTGAAGTGAATGGCTTCTGCCAAATGTTCTAATTGTATTTCATCGCTTCCTGCAAGGTCGGCAATGGTGCGCGATACTTTTAAGATCCGGTCATATGCACGTGCCGAAAGGCCCAGCTTTTCCATCGCTTTCTTAAGCAGGTTTTGCCCAGCCGCGCTTATCTTACATATTTCCCTAACCATTTGCGGGCTCATTTGTGCATTGGCATGCAAATCGGGCTTGTTGCCAAATCGCTCGGCTTGTTTATCACGGGCTTTTATTACGCGTTCGCGGATAAACTCGCTTTTTTCTGCTAACCGTTCTGATGATAACTCTGTAAAGTTAACCGGGGTAACCTCCACATGAAGGTCAATCCTATCCAACAAAGGGCCTGATATTTTGCTGAGGTATTTTTGTACCGTTCCCGGCGGGCATATACAATCTTTCTCGGGGTGGTTATAGTATCCGCAAGGGCAAGGGTTCATGCTGGCTATCAGCATAAAGCTGCTGGGGTAATCAACCGTGAACTTAGCGCGCGATATGGTTACCCGGCGCTCTTCAAGCGGCTGGCGCATTACTTCCAATGCGCTTCGCTTAAATTCCGGTAATTCATCTAAAAACAAAACGCCGTTATGGGCCAGCGAGATCTCGCCCGGCTGCGGGTTGCTGCCTCCCCCTACCAGGGCCACATCTGATATGGTATGATGCGGCGAACGGAACGGTCTTGTGGTTACCAAAGCATCTGCGGTCGATAGCTTGCCCGCCACAGAATGGATCTTGGTAGTTTCTAACGATTCATATAAGCTCAGCGGGGGCAATATAGAGGGTAGACGCCTTGCCAGCATTGTTTTCCCTGCTCCCGGCGGACCAATTAGGATTACATTGTGGCCACCCGCCGCGGCAATCTCTAATGCACGCTTAATATTTTCCTGTCCGCGCACTTCGCTAAAGTCGCTGTCATAAGCGGTAAGGCTGTTGTAGAACTCGTCGCGCGTGTCAACAACTTCTTGTACCAGTTGGGCGGTGCCATTAAAAAAATCGGCCACTTGTTTAATGTTTTCTACACCGTAAACTTCAAGGTCGTTAACTATGGCGGCCTCACGGGCATTCTGTTTGGGAAGGATAAATCCTTTGTACTTTTCTTTACGTGCCTGTATGGCTATGGGCAATGCGCCTTTAATGGGCTGCAGGCCGCCATCAAGCGACAGTTCGCCCATGATGAGGTACTTGTCCAGGTTTTCGGTTTCTATTTGGCCAGAGGCCGCTAAAACGCCTGTAGCAATGGTGAGGTCATAAGCAGAGCCCTCCTTTTTAATATCGGCAGGGGCCATGTTTACTACTACCTGCTGGCGGGGCATGCGGTAACCGCAATTTTTAAGTGCCGACTCAATGCGGAAATAGCTCTCCTTAATGGCAACATCGGGCAGGCCAACAACAAAGTACTTAGTGCCTGGTGCAATGTTCACTTCAACCGTTATGGTAATAGCCTCAATACCATAAACTGCACTTCCAAAGGTTTTAACTAACACGTGTAAGGTTTTATACAGCGAAAGATATAGATTTTATTTGAGGGATAGGTAGGATTTGTAAATTGCTCATGAAACTCATCCTTTTAGGATGAACCTTAACGAGAATAGGCGTTAACCTGTGGGGTAATGTTATGTTGGTGACACCAACAAGGTCGAAACTGTTCCGCTTTGTTCCGCTTTTTGCGGAACGGAACACTATTAGGGATTAACGGTTGAAATCCTCTTTGCTACCGCAAGCTTCCCGCTTGTGGCTTTAAGACAGTAACATTTAGGCAAAACAGATATATTTAAATCAAGAGTATCGATTTTTTAGGGTGGTTACTAAGCATTGGTCCACAAGCGGGACGCTTGCGGTAGCGGGGGATACACCTACCACATGCAAATAAGCATCGTTAACACCCGAGCCGCCAATAAAATTTAAACACTATTTTTTTTGCTTAATGATTTTTTTGACCGGGATGCAGCTATTGGAACAGCTATACCGATTAAGAGCCATGACAATAGAGGAATAAAAAGAAATACGAAAGCCGGCTTTGTACCAGAGGGACTTAGTATACCTATGTAACCAATTAAAGAAACAACAGTAAGGATAAGCATTAGAATGTAAAGAGCCACCCGTACAGTTGCGGCCCAGTTTTTAGATGCTATATTTATGATAGTGAGGGCTTTAAATGGTAAGAGTGCCCAAATCACGAAAAGTGCACGTAGTAGAAGAGAATTATTGTTACGGCTTTTGTAAATCACTAAACATAGTGAAGCAACTGCCCCTGCCAAAACTATTATTAAAGCAACTTTGCGCAGAAGATTAATGATTGCAGTATTCACTTAGGCTATTCAGCTTTAAGCACTTTAACCTATAAAGCACAAACTACAGGCAAACACCACGTTCACTAATAGCAGGAAGGAAAACAAATTCATATTGCGTTTACTTACTGCTGCCAATTGCATATTAATGTTTTTTAACCAGCGGTTGTTTAACAGTATAAAATGGCTCAGCAGTAAAAAGAACACCGCCCCGCACATAATGGCCAGGTAGGAGAACGCGTTAAGCGATACCCACTGTGCTTTTATCATTAACTTGGTAAATAACATTGCATTTGCCAGTAAAACCACCAGCAGAAAGCTCACATTAAACATTGATTTAAATTGTGGCAAGCTCTTACCCTGACCGAAATTTTTAAAGCTCCACCGGTACACCTGTACATAAATGGATTGATAGGTCTTTAACATGGCAATGTGTTTAAGTAAAATAATCAGTTATTTTATTAATTACGTAAATCTGGATGTTTAATTTTATAAAACCAAATTTAATTTTGATTAATTGCAAAATAACGGCATAAAAGTTTTAAGCAGAGAGCAAGATGTAAGGGCAACAGGGTAACTACACTCTTTATAACAAAAACGCCCCCGATTATCGGAGGCGTTTTTTCAATTATGACCTTGAGTTATTTTTCTTGAAGTCTTCTTCAGGAAATGGTTTGTTGAGCAGGTATTTGTAAATAAACCTGTTGGCTTCCATTTGCTGGTGAGCGGCTTTTGCGGGATCGCGGAAACCGTGGCGCTGGCCGGGGTACAACATAAACTCAAAGTGTTTGCCCAGGTCCTGCAGTTTTGATATCAGCTGGATACTGTTTTGGGCGTGCACATTGTCATCCATAGTACCGTGTACAATACGCAGCTGGCCTTTCAGTTTATCGGCATAAGTTAATACCGAACTGTTTTTATAGCCTTCCGGGTTATTTTTTGGTGTGCCCATGTAGCGCTCGGTATAATGCGAGTCATATAAGCTCCAGTCCATAACGCCAAAATTGGCAATACCATGTGTAAAATAATCGGCACCATAGGTTAAGGCATAAGCAGTAACGTAACCGCCATAACTGCCGCCGGTTATCATCACTTTAGCAGGATCAACATTGTAGCTGGCCTCCAGGTGTTTTACCATAGTTATATAGTCGGCCATTTCCCATTTGCCCAAATCTTTGTAAATATAATTTTGCCCGGCTTTACCGAAATGGCCCGAAGCGCGGTGATCCATAGACACCTGTATTACGCCCTCTTTTGCCCACCATTGGCTTTGGCCGCTAAAGCGCCAGGTGTCCATAACGGTACCTGCATTTGGTCCGCCATAAATGCTAATGATCACCGGATATTTTTTGCTGGCATCATAGTTCACTGGCAGCATAATGGTCATTGGCAAATCAAAGCCATCGGCTGTTTTAACACGTACCAATTGCGTTGTGGCTAACTTGTAATCGGCATATTCGGCACCTTTGCTGTCGGCAATTTCTTTTATCAGCTTGCCCTTATTATTATACACACCTATTTTGGTTGGGGTTGATACATTTGAATAGCTGTCAGTAAAATAGCTTCCCTCAGGAGATAAACTAATGGTGTGATTGTATTCACCCGTGGTAAGGCGGGTTAAGCCTTTGCCGTTAAAGTTTGCTTTATAAAAATCAACCCGGGCCGAATTTTCTTTACGAGCGGTAAAATAAACCAGTTTGTTTTTCTCATCGATATATTTTAGCCCGGTTACAGTATAGTTACCATTAGTGATCTGCGATTTTAGTTTGCTATCCATACCGTACCAGTACAGGTGCATCCAGCCGTTTTTGTCGCTGCTAACAATATAGCCCTGGTTGTTTTTCAGGAAGTTTATATCGTCAAACCAATCCAGCCATGTTTTTTGAGTTTCGTTATAAAGTTCTTTTTTAGCGCCGGTTGTTGGGTTAACCGCATAAATTTTAAGGTTGTTTTGGTCGCGGTTCATCCACTGCATCCATAACGCGCTGCCATCAGGCGACCAGAAAGGCGTACCTAAATAGGTATCTGCCTTCTCATCAAAATCGGCCCAGCTAATTTTATTATCAGCAAGAGAATAAAAGCCCATTTTCACTTCCGGATTAGGATCTCCCGCTTCCGGGTAGCGGGTTAGCTCGGTAAAGCCATGCTGCCCTTCTGAATTATATATCGGGAACATTGGCACCTTAGTATCATTAAAGTGCATCCATGCCAGATGTTTGCTATCCGGCGACCACCAAAAGGCCCTGTACTGGCTTGGGCGACCCAGAATTTCTTCATAATAAACCCATGATGCATACCCGTTGTAAATAACATCGGTACCATCAGTAGTTAGTTGTGATTGTTTGCCAGTGGCAATGTCTATCAGATATAAGTTACCACCAAAGGTGAAGGCCACTTTTTTACCATCAGGCGATAGCGTTGGGTTTTGCTCAACATCGGTAGTTTTGGTTAAACGGGTTTCGGTACCATCAACCATTTTCAGGTAAATATCTTTATCCTTTACAGAAACTGTTGTGCCTTTAGCCGGAGGTGGCGTGTAAGGTGTTTCGGCACCGGTTAATACATCAACAGATGTACTGCCGCTGCCATCACCGCCACGGCGGCTACCAAATGTGCCTTTTATATAATGTGTATCATCGGCCCAGCCTGTTATGTTTGGCAGCGGGGCAACTATTTTATTGGGTTCATTCTTGAGCATTTGCCCAGTGGTGAGCTGCTTTTTTTGCGCTTGCGCAGATACGGCAGATACGGCCAGGGCCACAAACAGCGCCCGGCGAACAGGTATAGATAAGATCATGTCAGTAAAAAATTAAAAGCTAAAGTTTATAAAAATATATCGCATTAGGTAGATGTACTATCTTTTTTACGAAGTGGGGATTAACTAAGTGAGAGTTATAGAACTGCCGGCACAAAAAGAAGCCTCAACATTTCTGTTAAGGCTTCTTTAATATTCGTCTCCCTTTTTAAATTATTTACATCTTCGGCATACGGCGCATCATGCTGGCCATAGCTGCGGGGTTGCTCATTTGTTTCATCACCTTGCGCATATCATCAAATTGCTTCATAAGGCGGTTTACTTCCTGCAGGTCCGTGCCCGATCCTTTGGCTATGCGGGTACGGCGACTTTGATTGATCAGGTCGGGGTTTTCTTTTTCCTTTGGTGTCATAGACTGGATAATAGCCTCTATTGATTTAAAGGCATCATCACTCACTTCAACATCCTTCATCATTTTACCAACGCCCGGTATCATGCCCATCAGATCTTTCATATTACCCATTTTTTTGATCTGCTGTATCTGGCTGTAAAAGTCGTTAAAGTCGAACTTGTTCTTGCGGATCTTCTTTTGTAGTTCGGCAGCTTCCTTCTCATCAAATTGCTGCTGGGCGCGCTCCACCAGGGAAACCACATCACCCATGCCCAAAATACGCGATGCCATACGATCAGGGTGAAAAACGTCAAGCGCTTCCATTTTCTCGCCGGTACCAATGAATTTTATAGGCTTATTAACAACAGATTTAATTGACAGCGCCGCACCACCGCGGGTATCACCATCCAGTTTGGTTAAAACAACGCCCGTAAAATCAAGGCGGTCATTAAACACTTTGGCGGTGTTAACGGCATCCTGCCCGGTCATGGAATCAACGACAAACAATATTTCATGCGGATTAACAGCGGCCTTAACCTGCTCAATCTCCACCATCATGGCCTCGTCAATAGCTAAACGGCCGGCGGTATCAATAATAACTACGTTATGGCCGTTTTGCTTAGCTAAGGCTATACCCTCGCGAGCTATAGCAACCGGGTCTTTTGATTCCAGGTTGGCATAAACCGGTACGCCTATCTGTTGCCCTAATACCTGAAGCTGATCTATCGCCGCGGGGCGGTAAATATCATCAGCAACCAATAATGGTTTTTTACCCTTTTGTGTTTTTAAGTAGTTGGCCAGCTTACCGGTGAAGGTTGTTTTACCCGCACCGTTCAAACCTGCAATCAATATTATGGTTGGCGATGCCTTAAGCTCAATATCGGCAGTGGTACCACCCATTAGCGCGGTCAGCTCATCATTCATGAGCTTGGTAAGCAGTTGCCCAGGCGAAATGGAGGTAAGCACGTTCTCGCCCATTGCCTTTTGCCTTACATCATCTGTAAAAGTTTTGGCTGTTTTATAGTTAACGTCGGCATCCAGGAGCGCTTTGCGTATCTCCTTCATGGTTTCGGCCACGTTTATTTCAGTAATTGATCCCTGACCCTTTAGTACTTTAAAAGCCCTGTCGAGTTTATCCGAAAGATTTTCAAACATTATTTATTATTAATTTTTGAGGACACAAAGTTAAGATTTTGAAGCGATTTGGCTTAATCAATCACATAAAACATTATTTAACATCCTTTAACTAACATTTAACAAAAAAGTGTGTAACGTTTTGCCAACTTAACGCATCTTATGAGAATTATAAGCCCCAAAATGAAGGTACTTCTATTTGCCATATTTTTTACTGTAATATCACTGAATGCCTTTTCTCAAAAAGAAAAGAAAACGTTAGTTGCATCAAAAACCGAAACCCCACCCAAAATGGATGGCGCATTAGATGATGTTGTTTGGCAAAACGTACCCATAGCAACAGACTTTGTTGAACTGCAACCAAACGCCGGTCGCCATGAAAAGCCCGAAGAGCGCACTGAAGTAAAAATTATATATGACAACAACGCTATATACATTGGCGCCCGCATGTATGAAACCTCGGCAGATAAAGTAGCTAAGGAGATTGCCACAAGGGATAATGTGGGCAGTGCTGATTTTATTGGGATAATATTTGATACCTATAAAGATGGTATAAACGGTACCGGTTTTTTTGTAACATCGGCCAATAGCCAGTTTGATGCCAAGTATGCGCCTAACCCAAACGGCAACACCGAAGACCCTAACTGGAATGCCGTTTGGATAAGCAAGGTGAAGATTGATGAGCATGGCTGGACAGCCGAAATAAAAATACCCTATTCTGCACTTCGTTTTGCTAAAAAGGATGTACAAACCTGGGGCATGAACCTGATACGCAAGCGTCAGAACGTACAGCAACAATTGTTTTGGAACGAGCTTGACCCGAAACAAAACGGCCTTATGAACCAGGAAGGCATCCTTACGGGGCTGAAACAGATAGTTCCACCTGTACGACTGGCATTTTACCCGTACTTTTCTACTTATGTTAACCATTATCCATACAATACCGCCGGTGTAAAAAACACTACCAGTTCTTTTAATGGAGGGATGGATGTTAAGTACGGAATTAATGAAAGCTTTACACTTGATTTGACCTTGATACCCGATTTTGGACAGGTACAGTCTGATAACAGGATACTGAATTTAACTCCCTTCGAGGTAAAATATAATGAGAACCGGCCCTTTTTTACAGAGGGGACGGAACTCTTTAACAAAGGCAACCTTTTCTATTCGCGCAGGGTGGGCGGCACACCTATTAATTATAGCAACGCCTACAACAATTTAAAACCCGGAGAAGAAGTAATAAGCAACCCCACCGAGGCCAAACTGCTTAACGCGACCAAGTTATCTGGCAGATTGGCAAATGGTTTAGGGATAGGTGTATTTAATGCGATAACCAATACTGCTTATGCTACTATTGAAGATTCGCAAGGTAACCGCCGGGAGGTGCAAACCAGTCCGCTTACTAATTTCAATATTATTGTGCTTGACCAAAACTTGAAGAATAATTCATCAGTAACATTAATTAATACTAATGTTAACCGTTTCGGTAAAGATTATTCTGCAGATGTAGGCGGCTTTGTTTATAATCTCAATAATAAAAAGAACAGCTACAACTTAGGTGGTTTTGCTATGATGAGTAATAAATATGGTGCAGGCACACAAACAGCAACCGGTTACAGTTACGAAGTTGGCGGAGGTAAATCATCCGGTAATTTTACATGGAATATTTATGAGGATATGGTTGACAGCAAATATGACCCTAACGATTTGGGTATTTTGTTTAACAACAACTTTTTAGATCATAACTTAAACCTGCAATACACCAACTATAAACCCAAAAGGGTGTTTACCCAATGGGGCGTATGGACAAATACTTATTATTCCCGCAGAGTAAACCCATCGGCATATCAATATCTTAATCAGAATTTTGGACTTTTTGGCAATTTTAAAAACTTTTGGTATGCGAATATAAATGGGCACTATCGCCGCCGGGGAAACGATTTTTATGAGCCGCGTGTTGGAGGCCGGGTTTACCAGGCGCCAGAAAACTTTTTGCTAAACTGGAACTTGAGCACCAACCGCGCCAAAATGTTTTCGGGAGGGTTTTGGTATTCAGACCAATGGGTTGCAAATGGTTTTGGTGGCCATGGTAATGACCTGGAGCTTTTTTGCAACCTTCGCCTCAGTAATAAATTCTCCATTGGTGAAGATATTACTTTTAGTCCACGTATAAATTACACAGGTTTCTCCACTCTTGATAACACAACCGGCAATCCAATTTTTGCGTTACGTAATGTGCATACAGTTGAAAATATATTCAGTCTAAAATATACTTTTAGCAGTATTATGGGTTTAAACCTGCGCTTAAGACATTACTGGAGTAAACTTAACAACAAGCAGTTTTTTGATTTGGCGCCTAATGGTTCACTGGCAACGCTTACCTCTGCCAATTTTAATAAGATTGATCAGAATGTTAACATTTTGAATATGGATATGATATACGTTTGGCAGTTTACACCGGGCAGCGAGATAAGTGTGGCCTGGAAAACATCGTCATTAACCAACAGTAATTTGGCTAACCAGAATTATTTACGCAACCTGAACGATACCTTCAGCCAGCCGCAGAATAACAACTTCTCCCTTAAAGTGCTGTATTATATTGATTACCAAGCCATAAGAAAACGCAAGGGTTGATGATGTTAAGCGCATGTACGAAGTTATATTATAAAAAGTTGCAGGGCAAACGCATCAAATAAAACACAAGACATTGCTATTTGACAGAGCCCTGAATTGTAATTTTCTTAGTCCCATTGGGACTTTTGGTGGGTAGAAACGGCCAAAAGAAGCACGAGGCGTTCCTATAGGAACGCTTGGTGAATTTTAAACAAACATTCTACCAACAAAATGTACCTGACGGCACATCAGAAAAAGAAAAAACATGCTTAAAAAATTTTAATGCATTTGCCCTGAGAAAAAGCTAAACATTTTTTTGTTTTGGATATAATTGGTGACATTAGTAATATGACTATTAACGAAGCGCAAAAATTAGTTGATAACTGGATAAAAACAACAGGTATACGTTATTTTAACGAACTAACTAACACCGCTATTTTAATGGAGGAGGTTGGCGAGGTTGCCCGAATTATGGCACGCCAATATGGAGAGCAATCTTTCAAAAAATCAGATACCGAAGTTAACCTGGCCGATGAAATGGCCGATGTGCTTTTTGTACTGATATGCCTGGCCAACCAAACCGGAATAGACTTAACTGATGCACTTGAAAAGAACATGCAAAAGAAAAGCATCCGCGATGCCGACAGGCACAAGAATAATGAAAAGCTAAAGTAGATGAAGGTAACGATAACTCCACTACCCCGACAGATAAGAACCGGTAGAGGCGCAATATTTTGCGACTTCCACACGCAAATCAAAACGACGGCTTACAAGCATTGTTCAGAGACGCAAATATTGCGTCTCTACAGAAGCTTAATTAAACCAACTTTATCAGTTTCTCCCCATCCAGAATAGGGATAGCTGTGGTTATATCAATTTGCAGACAAAAAGCAATATCTTTTTCAATACCCAATTTTTTAAGACGTTCGCCGTGCGATGTTTTGCTGAGGTACTGGCTTATGTCGTTTTTGCCTATCTGGAACAGGTCGTTGGCTGCTATAGCCGGGTCATCTAAAGTATAACCGTGTTCTTTTAATTGCTCAACAACAGCACCGGCAAACAAGGTATCCTCCAAGTTAAAATTGTTTTTCCATCCGGCGCATACCAAAAGGATGCTCTCGTTTTGCGTTTTTAACCAATTGCAAAGCGATGTCAGATTTAGAAAAGATCCAATCACTATTTTTTTGGCCTTACGAGATAAATGCAAGGCGTGTGTGCCATTGGTAGTGGTTAACACAACGGTTTTGCTCGATACTTTTTCTTTGGTGTAAGAGAATGGTGAATTACCAAAGTCAAACCCGGCAACTACTTCACCATTACGCTCGGCAGCCAGTAAGTGGTCAAATCCCTTTTCGCGGTAAGCGGCACATTCCTCTATTTCAGATACCGGGATAATAGCTTCCGCGCCATTTTCTATGCCATAGCAAATAGAGGATGTGGCCCTGAAAATATCTATTACCACTATAATATAATCTTCTACATTATAAAGCGGTATTAGTGCGGGGGTAAGGCAAACGTCTAAATTTTTATTCATTGGGTCATTGAGTCATTAGGTCATTGATGAAGTATCATTAGGTAATTAGTCAAAAAATGACTCGATGGCCTAATGACTCAATGACAAGCGAAGCTTTATTATTTATAAAAAGGAGGTTTAACAACCCTGGCCTTTACTTTAGCATCGCGAATACTGATGTATATTTCACTATCCTCTTTGGCAAACTCGTTTTTGACGTAGCCCAGGCCGATGGCTTTTTGTAACGATGGCGATTGTGTGCCTGATGTTACTTTACCTATGGTATTGCCGTCAGCATCAACAATTAAATAGTCATGGCGGGGAATACCGCGGTCAATCATTTCAAAGCCAATAAGCTTGCGTTCTACACCGGCCTGTTTTTGCTGTTGTAAAGCTTCAGAATTGGTAAACTCTTTATTGAATTTGGTTACCCAGCCCAAGCCTGCTTCTAATGGCGAAGTGGTATCATCAATATCGTTACCATACAGGCAGAAACCCATTTCAAGGCGTAAGGTATCGCGTGCTGCTAAACCAATTGGTTTTATTCCGAATGGTTCACCGGCTTTAAAAACCTCATTCCAAATAAATTCGGCATGCTCATTATCAAAATAAATCTCAAAACCACCGGCGCCGGTATAGCCAGTTGCAGATACTATTACATTATCAATACCGGCAAATTTGCCTTTTTTGAAAGTATAATATTCCATTGATGCCAGGTCAATATCGGTAAGGCTTTGTAACGCATCTGCTGCTTTTGGGCCCTGTATAGCAAGTAATGATGTGCGGTCTGATATGTTTTTCATATCCACACCATAAGTGTTGTATTTTGATATCCAGTTCCAGTCCTTTTCAATGTTTGATGCATTAACCACCAGCATGTAGGTTTTATCATCAATACGATAAACCAACAGGTCATCCACAATACCGCCATCTTCGTTAGGCAGGCAAGAGTATTGAACCTTTCCGTCATATAATTTTGCAGCATCATTACTTGTTACCCGTTGGATGAGATCAAGCGCATTTTCGCCTTTCAAAATAAATTCGCCCATGTGGCTTACATCAAACACACCAACAGCTTTACGAACAGTCTCGTGCTCGGCATTAATGCCTGTATATTGAACCGGCATATTGTACCCTGCAAAGGGTACCATTTTAGCGCCTATTTTTGTATGTATTTCGGTTAAAGCAGTATTTTTCATTGTCGTTTAATGTTGGGGCAAAAATAGAAAAATTGCTTATATAATTGACCGGTAAAAACCGACAAGTTCAGCCGTTATAGTATTTAAATCATGCTGCTTTTCTACCAGTTTGCGGGCGTGACGGCCAATCTCGCGGCTATAATGTTCATCTCCAATACATTTTACTATGGCACTATAAAATTCATCGGTATTATTAGCAATAATGATATTAGTCCCATCTGTATAGTTGATCCCTTCGGCGCCTAAAGAGGTGGATATGATACATTTTTGCATGGCCATTCCCTCAACTATCTTCACCCGCATACCGCCGCCTGAAAGCAAAGGGACTATCATGATTGATTTACTGTTAACAAACTCCAGCGCGTTATCAACTTCGCCCTGTATAAAAACTTTACCCGGCACTTCATAATCATCATATGCCTCGGGAATATTATGGCCGGCAACATAAAATTTAACTTTAAGTGTGCCGTCTATCAAGTCTTTATGAAAGTTATCAATAAACCACTCAATCCCTTCGCGGTTAGGCAGCCAGTCAAGTGAGCCCAAAAAGAACACACTCGGAAACTCTGTTTTATGCGCGTTTGGCTTGTATCTGGAAAGATCTATACCGATGGGCAAAACCCGTATAGGTATTTTGATATCGTAAGATAGGATGGTATTTTTATCCTGATCGGTAAAGACTACTATACCATCAAACTGATCTAACAATTCAAGCTCATAGGTTTTAACGCGGCGGGCAAGCAAGCTCAGGTACCATCGTTTAATGGGGTCGCTTTTTTGCTGAGCCAGCTTTTGCCAAACCTGGTGTTCAATATTGTGAGCCCTGTAAATGAGTTTGGCCTTTGTGATCTTACGAATAGCAGATAAGTAGGGCGCTACAAACAACCCCTCAAATTGGATGATATCGTAGTAGTTCTCTTTAATATCCTGTATCAGCAACCGCTCAAACCCGGCGTTATAATATTTATCAATATTATAAGGGTTTTTGGTGAACAGGTTGCTAAAGGCCTCCATCATGGTAAGCCGGGTATCAATATCGTACTCAATGTACTTGATCTTATCCAGCAACTCATCAGGTTCAGTAGGCTTAAAGCTGTGTTTTTTTACGTTTATAGATATTAAAGACACATTATGCCCAAGGCTTACCAGCCCTTTAATTGTATTGCCAACAACAATGGGATATCCGCCATTCTGCGGAAATGGTCTGCGATGTGTTAATATTAAGATCCTCAATGTGAGTAATTAATTGGTTACTCAAAGGTATTAAACCTTGCAAGCTTTGGCAATGCGTAAGCTTAAAAAATACTTAACTGCGGATCTGTTACGCGGAAAGTTTTACGATGATATGGTGTATGGCCCAGCTCCAATACCGTTTTACGGTGACTAATTGTGGGGTAACCTTTATTAGTGTGCCAGTTATATTCGGGATGCTCGGCGGCAATTTGTTTCATATAATCATCACGGTAGGTTTTGGCAAGAATTGACGCGGCCGCTATGCTGAAATATTTGCCATCGCCCTCAACAATACAGGCATGCGGTATACTGCCGTACTTATTGAAACGGTTACCATCAATAATTAAAAACTGCGGCGACAGATGCAGCTTGGCAATAGCCCTGTGCATAGCAAGGAAAGAAGCATTCAGAATGTTGATCTCATCAATTTCCAGATTATCGCACCAGGCGACGGCGTGTGCTATGGCTTTTTGCTCTATCTCGATACGGAGTTCATAGCGAACATCTTCGCTGAGCTGTTTAGAGTCGTTTAGTAAATGGTGGTCAAAATCATCGGGCAAAATAACGGCTGCGGCAAATACCGGCCCTGCAAGGCAGCCTCGCCCGGCTTCATCACATCCTGCCTCAATAAATTCGTGCTGGTACCTGGCTAATAACATCCGCTCTTTCTTCTGAATCAATGGTTATACAAATATCTTAAAATATACTGATGGCTGACAATGCCTGTTGAAAAATAAAACAAGTCGGTTCTTTCAAACTAACAACCAACACAAGTGTTATAACGCTATGCGAATAATAAAAAGTGCTGTGCTTTTAATATGTTTTTTGTGTGCAATAAATAGCATTGCGCAAAAAAAAGCAGCCTTGCCTCACGGGATGGTATTTGGAGATAAACCCAAAGGTATTGCGCCGGTATCAGCTACAAAAATAGAAGCCTTAATGGGCCAAAAAATACGGCAAACAACAGCTATAAGGGGGAAGATAATAAATGTAACCAAAGAAAAAGGTGGCTGGTTTATGATGGATGCCGGTGCAGGTAAAACTATTGACGCGCATTTTGCAAACTACAACGTAACCCTGCCTAAAGCAATAGCAGGGCGTATAGTAATTATTGAGGGTGTAGCCCAGCGCCAGTTAATAGCGGATGATTTGCAGCACTTTGCCGGCGATACTGTAACCGGATCTAAACAGCACAAAACAAAGGTTAACCCAAAGCAACGGATAACTTTTGAGGTGAGAGGATTAATGGTTGATAAATAATTTTTTCACGACGTATTGAGAGATTGCTTTTTTGGATTTAAGCAAGTTTTCAGTCACTTAATTATATGTGCCGCCAGAGGGTGCAAGATTCTCGCATAAAGCATGTGGTTTTGGCGTGAAAACCGCAAAAAAGCGTCATGTTTCCGTATCTTTTTTAGCAGATGTAGCGTTACCTGATACAAAAAAAGCGATGGATTGTCCCATCGCTTTTTCAAAGCCTTTTAAGTTTTGCACTGTTATGCAAATCTTGCTTCCTTGGTTAAAGCCGATGGCTCCACGTCCAGATAAACTGCAAAAAGTTCTTTTATTTTTTGATTAACCTCAGCACGGTTAACAGTTGATGCATCCCGGCGGCATTTTAAGTAATGTTCGCGTGCTATTTTCTCGCTCAGGTCGCCAAGTGTTTTTACTTTTAGTTCTTTGCCAAATTTGCCGGCCAATACTAAGCCAAAAATGGCAATGCCACCGCTAATGTATCCTGCTGTCTCCGTATAAAAAGTAATAGCTACAGAGGCAAGTAAAAGCAAACTAAATGCCCATACTATCCATTGCTTTGGTTGCAGCAAGTTCATGTGAAAACCCATTTCGGCTTCAATATCAGCTACTACCTCAATCCGGTTATCCCTCGGGAAAATCTCCGAAAGCTTTGTTTGAGGCTTAAGAAGAAATTTATCAACCGGGTTTTTTGAGTTGATTGCATTACGCAGCTTATAAAAGGCCTGCTGCGTTGTGCAACTATCAGAATGCTGTTGTTTAACCTTATTAACCACCAGATCACACAATGATCCAAATGTTTTTACACCTTTAAGATCGGTATCGGTAAGGTTGATATGAAAAGATTTTTCAATCTTCAATAAAACATCACCTATATCCTCTGCGTCAAAATCGTTTAAATTGATGACCGCGGTGTTATTCTTTAAATTAAGTTTCAATACAATAGAACTAAATTAAACCATCATTGCCGCTAAAAAAATTTCAGGCGACAACCCCCTCTCCCAATTCAAAACTGGTGCCAGTAATTGAATTACTTACTTAAATACATTGATTTTTCTTTATACAGGTGCCTAAAATATGGGTCCTGCAAATCAGGAATAAACCTGATAGCCTCTCCTGTAGATTTCATTTCCGGGCCAAGCTCCTTATTCACTTCCGGGAACTTATCAAACGAAAAAACAGGCTCTTTTATTGCATATCCTTTTAGCTTGCGCTCAATGGTAAAGTCTTTTAATTTAGCAACACCCAGCATTACTTTGGCCGCAATGTTTATGTAAGGTACATCATATGCTTTAGCTATAAATGGCACTGTACGTGATGCACGTGGGTTAGCCTCTATCACATATACCTTATCATCTTTAACTGCAAACTGTATGTTCAGCAAGCCCCGAACATTTAATGCGCGGGCAATTTTAGCGGTGTATTCTTCCATCTGGCTAATCACGTTGTCTGACAGGTCAAACGGTGGCAATACAGCAAATGAATCGCCGGAGTGAATACCCGCAGGCTCAATATGCTCCATCATACCAATAATGTGTACATCCTCTCCATCATGAATAGAATCTGATTCAGTTTCTGCAGCGCGGTCAAGGAAGTGGTCAATTAATACACGGTTACCGGGTAAATTTTTCAACAGATTGACGACTGCTTTCTCCAGATCCTCATCATTTATCACAATACTCATGCCTTGTCCGCCCA
>JAQBNZ010000166.1 GCA_028288285.1 Mucilaginibacter sp. | reverse complement strand
TATTTCTTAAATACAGCCTTTGAAGTTTATGTTTTGTTGCGTAACTTGCGCAACCAAAATTTGAAGTAAAAAACTTTATTTAGATGTATAACAGCTCGATTTTGAACTCAAAAATTTTTACACTTTTCCGAATTTGTGCCGTTTTTTTAACGCTGACCATATTTTCATTACCTGCTTTTTCGCAAGAAGAGCATGCTGAAGGCGCTGAAAAGAAGTTTGAACCAAGCGAAGTTATCTTAGAGCACATTGCCGATTCGCATTCATTGCATATTATCGGAAATACTTCTATTCCATTGCCTGTGGTTTTATATACAGACAAGGGTTTTGAGGTTTTTTCAGCCGCACATTTTGAACATGGCCATGCAGACTATACCGGTAAATATTATACCTACAGGTTGGTTAATGATAAAATAAATATCGTTGGCGAGAATAATACTTTATCAGAAAGTGCTAACATAGCAAAGTGGAACAGCAGTTTAATTGACCTGTCTATTACCCGCAACGTGGTAAGCATGTGGATGGGTATTATTATCCTGTTAATTATATTCCTGAGTGTTTCATCAGCATACAAAAAACGCGCGGGTAAAACACCTAAAGGTTTCCAGTCATTTATGGAGCCAATTATCCTTTTTGTAAGGGATGATATTGCCCGCCCAAACATTGGTTACAAATACCAGCGCTTTATGCCGTTGTTGTTAACAGTATTCTTTTTTATATGGATCAATAATCTTATTGGTTTAATTCCTTTCTTTCCGGGTGGTGCAAACTTAACTGGTAATATTGCGGTAACACTGGTACTGTCAGTTATCACTTTATTAGTGGTTAACTTAAACGGTAACAAACATTACTGGAAACACATTTTCATTCCGGCTGATGTTCCGGTTTGGATATGGCCTTTATGGTGGGTTATTGAGCTGGTGGGTATCATTTCAAGGCCTTTCGCATTAATGATACGTTTGTTCGCTAACATTACAGCAGGACACATTATTGTATTAAGCTTAATATCCTTAATATTTGTATTCAAGTCGGTTGCTATTGCGCCGGTATCAGTTGCTTTTGTGGTGTTTATGGATGTACTGGAGTTGCTGGTAGCGGCATTACAGGCGTTTATATTTACGCTGTTAACCGCTTTATTTATCGGTACAGCTATTGAAGAGCATCACCACTAATATTTGTAAATAATTATATACTATATATTCACTTTAAATTTAAAACAATGGTTGGAAGTATCGCTGCACTTGGTGCAGGTTTAGCAGTAATCGGAGCCGGTATTGGTATCGGTCAAATTGGTGGTAAAGCCGTAGAAGGTATTGCCCGTCAGCCAGAAGCTGCTGCAAAAATCCAAACTGCCATGATCATTGCTGCCGCTCTTGTTGAGGGTGCTGCTTTGTTCGGTGTGGTTGTATCATTCCTGGGCTTGAAATAATCAACCCCAAGATTAAATCTAATAACCGCACCTGTTGCGATTGGCAATAGGCGCGGTTATTAAAAATCGAATTATAAACATTTTGTTATCTATATAGAAAATGAATCCATTAGTAACCCCGGAGATTGGTTTAGTATTTTGGACCACAGTATCATTCTTAGTACTGTTTTTCTTGCTTGCTAAATTTGCATGGAAGCCTATTATGGGCGCTATTGATGATCGTGAACGCTTTATTGAAGATTCACTTTCAAAAGCTGAAGCCGCTAATGAAGAAATGACCCGCCTGATAAGCGAGAACGAAAGCCTGCTTAAACAAGCACGTGCCGAGCGTGATATAATATTGCAGGAAGCTAAAAAGGTTAAGGACCAGATAGTGAGCGAAGCAAAAGAAATGGCACATAAAGAAGGTGCGCGCCAAATTGAGCTTGCCCGTATTGAGATTAACAATCAGAAAGCTATTGCTTTGGCTGATGTTAAAAACAAGGTTGCATCATTATCATTAGAAATTGCTGAAAAAGTTTTACGTAAGCAATTTGAAGACAGCAGCAAACAGGATGCATTAGTAGCTGATTTGCTTAAAGAAGTGAAATTATAAACAGACATGAGCTATTAGATATGAGATGTGAGATAGAAGGTCTCAAATCTCATATCTAATAGCTCAAATCTCAAAAATATGTCAGAAGTAACAGTAGCATTAAGATACGCAAAAGCATTAATAGACCTTGCCCAGGAGCAAAACTCCCTTGATAAGGTTATGGATGATATGAACTTGTTTTTGCAAACTTTAAAAGCCAACCCCGAGCTAAAGGCGGTTTTAAGTAACCCCATTGTATCGCAGGATAAAAAGGTGAAGATACTGGCCGATGTTTTTGGCACCAAGGTAAACAAGGTTACTATCCTGTTTTTTAATATTATGATTAATAAAGGCCGTGGCGAAGTATTATATACAACAGCCCTGGAATTTATTGGCTTGTATGATATTAAAAACAATATAACAAATGCAAAAGTAATTTCGGCAGCCCCTCTTTCTGAAGCTAACAAAAAGAAAATGCTTGACGATGTGCAACAGGCGGTTGGCGGTACAGTAAAACTTGAAGCTAAGGTTGACCCTTCGCTGATTGGTGGCTTTGTACTTACAGTTGGCGACAGGCAGGTTGATACCAGCATAGCCAGCAGCCTTAAACGATTGAAAAAAGATCTTGCACGCGTTGCAGTCAAATAATATTTAATATAAAACTCTAAAATAATCTCAAAAAATGGTAGAGGTAAGACCA
>JAQBNZ010000012.1 GCA_028288285.1 Mucilaginibacter sp. | reverse complement strand
ACCTCCTACAGCGGTTCGAATCCGCTCCCGACCTCAAGGTTAAAAACATTTAAATAAAAAAGATCATGGGCGTTACTCGTTTAAAAAGAAAAGATAGAAGAAACAAAACTTTCTCACGTTTGGAAGTTCAATTTTTAAAATTAGCTACCAACATTGAATTAGGTAGCCGTTCTGCAGAGAAAAAAGATAGCCAAATAGCAAAAAACAATGCTGTTTTAGCTATTGCTGCAGGTAAATAATTCTTCTTTTTTAAAGAAATTAAAAAGGCATGCTGATATATCGGCATGCCTTTTTTTATGCTATTTCTGTCCCGTAGAGACACAATATTTTGTATCTCACTGCATATCCATATTGTATTATTGGAGCCGCTAAATATTGCGTCTCTACAATAAGTGAGGGCCCCTTTTTCTATTTCCCCTTAGAGACACAATATCTTGTATCTCATTGCATATTCATATTTTAATGTGGAGACGCAAAATATTGCGCCTCTACATTAAAAATCTTGAAATCGTAGAAATCTGTTTAATCTCAGTTCAGTCTCATTGCATATCCACATTATATAATCAGAGACGCAAAATGTTGCGCCTCTATATTAAAAATCCTAAAATCCTTAAAATCCCTTTAATCCCGGTTCAATATCCTTTTATTGATCCGCTTTATTAACCCTGGCCCTTCGTAAATAAAACCGGTATACAATTGCACCAACGATGCCCCTGCCTGCAATTTTTCTATTGCGTCATCTGCCGAATGTATACCACCCACCCCAATAATAGGGAATGCCCCGGCTGATGCTTTGTGCAAATAACTTATTACCTCGGTTGAGCGTTGGGTTAGTGGCTTACCGCTCAATCCACCGGTTTCGTTTTTATTTATAGATGTTAACCCATCACGACTGATAGTAGTATTTGTAGCAATTATACCTGCAATGCCGGTTTGTTTAACAATATCGGCAATATCATCTAACTGTTCATTGGCAAGGTCTGGTGCTATTTTTAGCAGTATGGGTCTGTTTATACCGTTTTTATTATTGCGTTGCTGTAAGGTGTTTAAAATACGCATCAGCGGCTCCTTTTCCTGCAGTTCGCGCAGGCCGGGGGTATTGGGCGAACTTACATTCACCACAAAATAATCAACCACATCAAACAACCTGTCAAAGCATTTAATGTAATCGCTCACGGCATCCTCATTCGGTGTAACTTTATTTTTGCCAATGTTACCGCCAATTATTAAAGCAGTTTGCCCCTCTTTTAAATTCTTGCGATAAGCGGCAATCCGCGCGGCAGCAATATCAACCCCTAAATTATTAAAGCCCATTCGGTTAATAAGCGCGCTATCTTCTGGCAGGCGAAACATGCGGGGTTTAGAATTGCCCGGCTGTGGCAAAGGCGTTACCGTACCTACTTCAACAAAGCCAAAACCCAATGCGCCCATTTCGCTTATCAACTCGGCATTTTTGTCAAAACCTGCAGCTAAACCAACCGGGTTTTTAAATTTTAAACCAAAAACTTCCTTCTCCAGCCGATGATCATCCAGGGCCCATATAGCTTTGCTTAATGATGTACCACCCGGGAAACGGTTAAACCGTTTTAAATTACGGGTTACAAAATGATGCATATTTTCCGGATCGAACAGGAACAACAGTGGTTTAAGCAATTGATACATGCCGCGAATTTACCGATTTTTAATTTTTAAGGCCAACATATCAATAATATTGTATTTTAGTTGGCAACCAAAAATACATTACATCTACACATTTTTATGAAGAATTTAATTCAAAACTCACGTCGGAATTTTATAAAAACTGCTGCAATTGGCACTGTTGCCACATTAAGCCTACCACAAGTTGTATCGGCAGCTGCAGGCACATCGGCTTCAGCTAAAAGAGTACAATTAAACAATAACGATGTTATTCTTTTCCAGGGCGATTCTATTACCGACTGGGGGCGCGACCATAAAGCCACCGAGCCTAACACCACTAATATGCTGGGCACCGGCTATACAATTTTAGCCGCGGCTGAACTTTTAATGAAACACCCGGAAAAGAATCTGAAGATATATAACCGCGGTGTAAGCGGCAATAAAGTTTACCAGCTGGCAGAACGTTGGGATATCGATTGCATTGCCCTTAAACCTACAGTTGTGAGCATCCATATTGGTGTGAATGATTTTTGGCACACGCTTACCAATGGCTACAAAGGCACTATTGATAACTACATTGCCGATTACAAAGCCTTGCTTAACCGCACCCAAAAAGCCTTACCAGGTGTAAGATTAATTATTTGCGAGCCTTTTGCATTAAGAGGAACCAAGGCTGTAAGCGATATCTGGTATCCAACTTTCGATCTGTTCCGCAAAGCAGCTAAAGACATTGCCGGGCAATATAACCTACCATTTGTACCCTATCAATCTGTTTTTGACAAGGCTTTACAAAGTGGCGGTGATGCCAACTACTGGACTATTGACGGTGTACATCCAAGCGTTGCCGGCGCAAAACTAATGGCACAGGCTTGGCTGGAGGTAGTAAAAGGATAGTTTTTCAGGCAAAGGATAGATAGATAAAAGATTAAGGACGGATGAACAAAGGCCCAAACCTTTGGTTCTTACATCCTTAATCTTTATGTCATTTATCTTTTATCCCGGTCATAACAACATTCTAAATCCAATCGCCCTTTATTTTTCTCCTCGTAAAAGCGTATCTTTGCGGCCAAATGATCGCTATAAATAACCTTACGTTCGAGATTGGTGCACGCGCCTTGTATGATGAAGCTAACTGGCATATAAAACCGGGAGAAAAAATTGGCCTTATTGGTGCAAATGGCACCGGTAAAACTACGCTTCTAAAGATCATTGTAGGTGATTATAAGCCTACGTCAGGCACTATATCAATGGCTAAGGACCTTACTATGGGTTACCTTAACCAGGATCTGTTGTCATACTCATCAGACAAAAGCATTGTACACGTGGCAATGGAGGCATTTCACCGCCAAAACCAGCTGCATGACGAGATAGAAGTATTGCTTAAAAAACTGGAAACAGATTACAGCGAAGATCTTTTACATAAACTGAGCGACAAACAACACGAGTTTGAACTGCTTGACGGTTACAATATTGAGTACAAGGCACATGAAATTTTAGCAGGTTTAGGTTTCAGCGAAGCTGATTGCGAACGTAAGCTAAGTACTTTTAGCGGAGGTTGGCGCATGCGTGTAATGCTAGCCAAGATACTTTTACAAGCACCCGATATTTTGTTACTGGATGAGCCTACCAACCACCTTGATTTACCTTCCATTCAATGGCTTGAAGATTATTTGAAAGCTTTTGATGGTGCTATCATCATTGTATCGCACGATAGATGGTTTTTAGATAAAGTGATAAACCGCACGGTTGAATCGCGCAAGGGTAAGTTGAACGTTTATTCGGGCAATTACTCTTTTTACCTGGAAGAAAAAGCACTTCGTGCTGAAATTCAACGTGGCGAGTTCAAGAACCAACAATCAAAAATTAAACAGGAAGAACGCTTAATCGAGCGTTTCCGTGCAAAAGCTTCTAAAGCAAAAATGGCGCAATCGCGTATAAAAATGCTTGATAAAATGGAGCGTGTTGATGATGTCGATGATGATAACCCTGAAGTTAACTTTAGCTTCCGTTTCAGCAAGCAATCGGGCCGCCACGTAACCACTTTGGAGCACATCACCAAAAAATATCCTGCAATTGATATTTTAGATGATGCTGAAGCTATTATTGAAAAGGGCGATAAAATAGCCCTGATAGGTGCCAACGGTAAAGGTAAATCAACCCTACTGCGTATTGTAGCCGGTGCAGATAAAGAGTACGAAGGCACAGCGGTTACAGGACATAACGTTACGCAAACTTTCTTTGCCCAGCACCAGTTAGAGAGTTTGCATTTAGAACACCAGATATTACAGGAACTGCAATCTTTCGCCCCAAGGCATACCGACACTGAGCTGCGTTCTATATTAGGATCGTTCCTGTTTACCGGCGATGACGTGTTTAAGAAGATAAAAGTACTATCGGGTGGTGAAAAATCGCGTGTGGCGCTGGCAAAAGCCTTAACTGCCGATGCTAACTTCCTGGTACTGGATGAGCCTACCAATCACCTGGATATGGCTTCGGTTAATATATTGATACAGGCCTTACAACAGTACGAAGGTACGGTGATAGTAGTATCGCACGATAGGTACTTCCTTGATAATGTGGCCAACAAAATTTGGTTTATTGAGGACCAAAAAATAAAACAATACCCTGGCACTTACGCCGAGTATGATGAGTGGAATGCTAAACGTAAGTTAGA
>JAQBNZ010000115.1 GCA_028288285.1 Mucilaginibacter sp. | reverse complement strand
GATTTGACGAAATGGATAAGTTATTAAAGGAGTTACAATCTAACAGCAGAAAAGATGAAAAATAATGACGAAAACTCAGCAACAGCAGTCGTGGCAAATCCCACAGGTAAGCAGGTAATTATCGACCGGACCTTTGAAGCGCCAATGGCCCTGGTGTTTAGTATGTGGACCAACCCTGAATATTTGGCCAGGTGGTGGGGGCCAAAAAACAATACCAATTCTGTTTGCCGCATGGATGTGAGGCCGGGTGGCGCGATCAGCATCACCATGCATCCCGGCGATGGGCAAATGATCGAGGTGAACGGCGTTTTTGATGAGGTCCGCATACCTGACAAGCTTGTTTTCACCACGGTTAAAAATGATGCTTATTCAGAGGAACAGCTAAAGGTACTGCATACAATAAACCTAAGTGAAAATAATGGCATAACCCGGCTTATTATGTGTGTTGAGGTCGTAAGGACAAGCCCGGTATTTAATACATCCTGCCAGCATATAGAACAGGGTTGGGAACAAAGCTTTGACCGTCTGGGTGAAGAACTGCTGCGTATGGTTAATTAAATACGGCTAAGAACGAAATTAAAATCAACAAACGAATAAAATATGAAATCGATCGAGATCATCATGCTGCCAGTATCAGACCAGCAAAAGGCAAAAGAATTTTATATCAAGTTAGGCTTTCAGGTATTGGTTGAAGCACCAGCCGCTCATGGCCAAACCTGGATACAGCTGGGGCTGCCCGGCCAGGGTGCCACCATATCGCTTGCCAGTTTCCAGGGGATCATTTGTGATACAGATGATATTGAAAAGGAAATTGAGGAATTAAAAAATAAGGGCATAGAGGTTGGGAAAATTGATCAGACACCCTGGGGCAAGTTTGCCTGGTTAAAAGACCTGGACGGAAACAGTTTATGCCTTCACCAAAAATAGAGATCGAAGATGGAATTTGTAACCTCAAAGGACGGCACCCGTATTGCCTATAACCGGTCGGGTAGCGGCCCAGCGGTCATCCTGGTGGATGGCGCTTTCTGCAACAAGGATTTCGGACCTATGGTTAAGCTTGCACCGTTTTTATCAACCGATTTTACGGTTTACAAGTATGACCGCAGGGCGCGCGGCAATAGCGGCGATACGCTGCCTTATGCTGTAGAGCGGGAAATTGAAGACCTGGCTGCATTGGTCGAAGCGGCTGGGGGGACAGCGGGCTTGTTTGGCATACCTTCCGGCGCAGTGCTTGCTTTGCAGGCTGTAGCCAGCGGATTGCCTGTCCAGGCGCTTGCGATTTACGAACCACCGTTTAACATTGATAATAAGTATAAAGCCCCGCCTTTGGGTTACATTACAGAACTCCGGAACATGATCAGGGAAGGGCAGCAGGCAAGCGCTGTCAAATACTACCTGACAAAGGTAATCGGTGTCCCGGCGATCATTGCCTTCTTATTGCAGTTAACGCCATATTGGTCAAAGATGAAAGCCAACGCAGGTTCTTTGCCTTATGATGCGGAAATTATGGGCGACGGTGCGATACCAGCCAAAAAGATCACGGCAATTACGGTCCCATCGATAGCTATCGCCGGCGGCAAAAGCCAGAAGATGCTGCGCGATGCGGCGCATGCGGTCGGCGACAAGTTAAAAAATGGGAGATACCGTGTCTTAAAAGGGCAAAATCATAATGTTTCTGAAAAGGCGCTTGCACCGGTCCTGACTGAATTTTTTAAGGAACACGGTAAATATCATCAACTTTAATGAACAATTTCTTTATTATATTTATACGGTATTCATTAGGTGTAAGGAGGGCGATTTTTTTTAAACGCATCTCCGATTGTTTGGATGTCCGCATACTGGTATAATGACTGAAGGATGCATCGATAAAAGGTTAAATGCTTATTAACCCAATAAAATCATCAAAAACTATAAAAGTTTTAAATAATGAAAGGTAAAACGTTAGGATTGATCCATACATCGGTCGCACTGGTGCCAGTATTTCAGGGATTATGTGACAGGTTTTTGCCTGGTATAAATATATTTAACATAATTGATGACAGCCTGATAAAAAGTGTAATTGAGTTTGATAGTTTGAATATGTTGACTGCCCGCCGGGTAATCGCTCACATTGGCTCAGCCGCAGATGCAGGTGCTGACCACATACTTGTTACGTGCAATGCCATAGGCAGCGCAGTTGAAATAGCGGCCACCTTTACCAACGTGCCAGTTTTACGGGTTGACCGGCCAATGGCGGATATCGCGATTAAAACCGGCAACCGCATCGGCGTTGTGGCTACGCTTAAAATACGGTCCTTTTTTCGCTTCTGTGAACAGATTGCGCTTAACAAATATCAACATAGAATCGCCTAAACGCGAAAGCCTTTGTATGTTCAGTATCGAGATTGGCTTTTTACTTTATCTTTTGACGATGATTAAGTCCCCAGTCTACTAAGGACTCAGTTATTGGAAAAACACTCAGACCATAGTCAGTGATCGCATAGCTTACTGTAACAGGGCGCGTATTCCTTACACTCCGGGTTATCAGTAAATTTATCTCCAGGTCCTGCAATTCTTTGGAAAGCATTTTAGCGGAAATGCCCGTTACTTCACGCTGAATCTTCTTGAAAGTGTTGTTTTCATCGATCTGGTTTCTAAGGTGCCGCATGATGCGGAGTTTCCATTTACCACCTAAAATCTCCAGGCTGTCCCTGATCGCGGCCAGTTCCTGCTCACAGGTAGGCTCCACTTTGGTTGTGATTTCCATATTCGCTGATTAATAGTTAACAAAAGGTAACCGGTTACCTTTTGTTAACCAATGGTAAATGTAAACTATCATCAAGTAATTTTGATAAATAATAAAAGTAATTACATGGCAATGAAAAAGTTAAACTATTATGTGCTTGACGTTTTTACAGACACTCGCTATAAAGGCAACCAACTATCGGTTGTCCTTACAGATGAGGATCTTCACATCGACGAGTATTACGCGATTTCGAGAGAATTTGGTTATTCAGAAACGTCCTTCATCAGGTATTCGCCTGAAGACGAATGCCTGGACGTCAGGTCGTTTACCCAGGCTGATTTTGAAGTAATAGGGGCGGGGCACAATCTCCTTGGCGCGGTTTGCCTGGCCTTATTAGAAAAGTGGGACATTTTTAAAGACCAGGTCGGCGAATTCTTTGTTAATATTAAAAATACAAAGGTGCCCTTAAGGATCACAGAGGAAAATGGTTTGCCTTATGTGGGTATGAAGCAAAAACCTGCTGTGGTCAAAGGAACAGTCCCGGCTGATGTCATTGCTGAAGCAGTCGGCCTAAGCACAGCTGATCTTTCACTTAATGACTGGCACGTCAGCATTGTGGAAACAGAGGTAGGTCACCTCATGGTACCGGTCAAAGATGTAGAGGCTCTGGCGGGTGCGGTGCTAAATAAAGCGTTGCTAAAAAGCGCATCCCGGAAATTCGGATTCGAAGGCTGCTATCTGTTCTCAGTTAATGGCCCGGCGGCTGATTATGTTGCTGAATCAAGATTTTTTAATCCCAGTATAGGTATAGATGAAGACCCGGCAACAGGGACAGCTGCCGGCCCGCTTGCCGGGTACCTTGAGTTACTTGGCTACATCGAAAAAAATAGAGATTACCGCTTTCTGCAGGGAAGGTTGGTCAATCAGCCGTCAACAATACGGGTAAATGTCGAAGAAGCCGGCATATGGGTAAGCGGCTCCTCGGTAATTGTAATGAAGGGTGAGCTCTTTTTATAATTAGCGCAATACTATGATCGTTATTGAGTTTCCTTCAATTCCAATACAATCGTTCATAGCAATCTTACCAAAAAGAGCAGGCTCGAGGGAACCTGCTCTTTACATTGCATTCATAATAACTATTCCCGGAAAAGCGGCTATCAGGGTATTGGAGCCCAGTTGCGGCGATGGTAATTTTGTGGAAGCGGTCATCAGCGGTTAATAAGGATCGGGGTGCCGGAAAACGAGCTATTTGGCCGGGTGAAGGGCATTGAACTATTTGGCGGCCGAAGCACAGAAGTCTAAGGCACGCGCGGCTAACTATGGCCTGAATTCGACGACGATCACTAACGCTGACTTTTTTAGCTTTTTGGCAGCTAACCGTGACGAGCGCTTTGACGTGGTGGTGGGCAACCCGCCTTTTATCCGTTACCAGAACTTTCCCAAAGAACGCCGCGAGCTGGCGATCAGCATGATGCAGGAAATGGGCTTAAATCCCAATAAGCTCACAAACATTTGAGAAATGTCGCACTATCTTTTTTAAATTCCTTAACATTCGTTTCTCGGAAGTTACCGGACGGAGTTATGGCGGCGGTGTATTAACTTTTGAACCGACAGAAATCGGGGAAATCCCATTGCCGCTGTTAAACAAATAACCGCGTTGATTTTGACCGGGTGGACGGTCTGATCCGTGAAAGAAAGATTGAAGAAGTAATGGATCTAGTGGACAACGAATTGCTAATCAGTCAGTTGTTATTCACGGTTAATGAAGTCACGCAATTCCGAAGTATTTGGAAAAAGCTTTCTGGCAGAAGGCTAAACCGGAAATAGTGATAAACTCAAGGAGAGGTGGTTATCGACCGCCTCTCTGAAACTAAATCATTACGATAATTTTTATGCAGCTACTGGATAAAACAACATGTTTATGTTACCGGAAATTATATGTTTAAAGCATCTCAGTAGTCAGTCTAAGATTCTGAATAAACAATATAAATACGCGAACGTATTTCACAAGATAGGCGATGACTACCCGGTTGACCTGCTTTGGGACTATGCATTGCGATACCGGGGATTTAGACGGCAGATGATAGTATTTCTGGACGCGCATTTAAGATAGCTTCACCACAGACATACAGATGATCAATTGCAGGAAGCAAAGCTTTTGCTTCCTCACTAAGCGTATATTCCACCCTGGGTGGCACCACAGGATAAGATTTTCTGACCACAAGAGCATCCCTTTCTAGGTCTTTAAGACTCAAAATTAGCATACGTTCTGAAATTGTCGGAATTTCCTTTTTTAACTCGCTAAAGCGTAAGGTTTTGCTCTTCAGCTTATAAATTATATAAGGTTTCCACCGGGTTCCTACAAGCGATAAAATAAATAACAATGGACAGTGTTGTAAAAAGTCCTGATTCTGATAATTTGTGGATGTGGTCTTTCTCATACATACAATTTTGTAAGTACTTGCAAAAGTAGGACTTTGTACTGATTTTTGAAATGTCAGATCGATCAAATGAAAATAGGAATTATCGGAAGTGGCAATATGGGCAGGACGCTCGGGCTGCTATGGCAGGATAAAGGCCATGAAGTGTTTTTTGGGTCAGCTAAGCCCCATAACATTGAATATATCCAAAGTTTAACCACCCAGCCCATTCTTTCAGGCTCACTTGTAGATGCTATAACTTTTGGTGATGTATTGATCTTTTGCCTGCGCGACACCTTGCCTTCCGAAGCCGCGCCTGCGCAAAAATGGGAAAATAAAATCATTGTTGATATCAATGGCGGCGTGATCCCAAATGAATTCCAGTTTGAACCGGTAGTACAATCATATGCGGAACTTTACCAGGAAAATGTTCCGGGCGCAAAAGTTGTGAAGGCATTTAATACACTCGCACAGGAAATTTATTATTTACCAACAGAAACAATAAGACAGTATCGGATCGCAGGCTTTTTCTCCGGGAATGATGAGACAGCAAAAGTTGTTGTCGCGGAACTGATTGATGAAACCGGACTTGTGCCAATTGACTGTGGGCAACTTGGGCAAAGCGCAAAACAACTGGAAAGCTTGGGTGACCTGGTGCGCCTATTAATGATTGGCAAAAACTTAGGCCTTACTATGGGACTATCCGTAAATCAATTACCTGTTGCAAAGACAACCGCTTTTGGTGTAAGGCAACCAACTAGATATAAATGAATGATCAAAGAAAACTCCGCAAGAAACGGGTTTAACGAAGCCTGATCAATGCCTCTATTTGTCTGCCTGCTAGAACGAATCATAATTTAATCGGTGGCACTAAATAAAAAGACTATGCAAATTACTCCACGAGCAACCCAAATTGCCAAATACCGGATAGAAGCGATTGATCTATTGAAAGGGGTGGTTATGGTCATTATGGCACTGGACCATGTACGGGATTATTTCCACGCTTCAGCTTATACCTTTGACCCGGCAGATCCCTTGAAGACTACACTGCCGCTATTTTTTACCCGCTGGATCACTCACTTTTGCGCCCCGGCATTCAGCTTTTTGGCCGGCCTTTCGGCTTATATGGCCGGACGAAAAAAAAGGACTTCTGAATTGTCCTACTTTTTGATAAAAAGAGGATTTTGGCTACTCTTCCTAGAATTAACTGTTGTCGGCTTTGCCTGGTATTTCGATGTGCAGTTCAGAACGTTTGGCCTGCTGGTAATCTGGTCACTTGGGATCAGCATGATCACATTAAGCGCGGTAATATATCTGCCCAGGAACGGAATTTTAATTTTCTGCTGTGCGCTGATTTTCGGGCACAACCTGCTCGATCATATTCATTCGGCCGGCAGTTTCCTGTGGGCATTGCTGCACGAGCAAAGATTTGTTCCGTTAACGGAGCATACTAAGTTATTTGTAGGTTATCCCATAATCCCCTGGATTGCGGTGATGGCGCTTGGCTATTATTTCGGTGGTTATTATAGTTCAACCTACTCACCGGACAACCGCCGCAAAATTTTTAATTATATTGGAGGCATCGCGCTCATACTGTTTATCGTTTTACGATGGACAAACTGGTACGGCGACCCCCAGCCATTTAAAGATTACGGAGATATTTCGAAGAATATCATTTCTTTTCTTAATCCCACAAAATATCCGCCCTCGCTCCAATACCTGCTGATGACGCTCGGCGGCACCTTTTTATTTCTGGCAAATAGTGAAAAGTGGAAAGGGGTCATGGTTGATTTTTTCTGCACTTTCGGAAGGGTTCCCTTTTTTTATTATATACTGCATCTTTACCTGATCCATATCACGGCGATGGTTTTCGCAAGATTGTCCGGTTTTAGCTGGGGAAAAATGATTTTTTCAACTTGGATAACGCTTGATCCACATGTGAAGGGGTACGGTTATAGTATAGGAACTGCTTACCTGGTCTGGGCAGTCCTTATTCTTTTCTTATACCCCATTTGCTGGTGGTTTGATCGGTATAAACAAAGCCACAAAGAGAATAAATGGCTCAGTTATTTATAGGCGCTCATTAGCCGGCAAAACTCAAACTCCGCAAGATCCGGGTTTCACGACGCTCTTGCAACCTTCAACTATTGTTAAACCGGCTGATTAAAAACGTTGAGCGAGGTAAGGTTTGTCACGTTCTTTCTTTGTGCCATTTTTAAAAATGAATGGAAGCAGCATCTTTGGTATTAGGGGATAAAGAAATACTTGATATTGTCAGAAAATCATAGGATAATCGAAAAAATCGATTATCCTATGATAATTTACAAAAGCAGTGCAGATTTAAAATAAAGGGCCCCCCAGAGCAGAGAGTGCATTTGTAGTAAAATCACATAAATTAGTCGTAAAAACTTTAAAAATAAGAATTGTTGAATTTTGAATAAAAATAGATGGAAACTAAGATTCTGATTATTCCCGGCCTTGGAGATTCGGGTGAAAAACATTGGCAAACATACTGGCTTAAAAAATTCGACAATTCTTTAAAAGTTTATCAAGACAATTGGGATCAACCGAATCTTGAAGAATGGATAGACCGATTAAATGACACAATACTCAAACTTAATTACAGAACTATCTTGGTAGCTCATAGCCTTGCTGTTTCATTAGTAATTCATTGGGCACAAAAACATGACAGCCCCAATATAATCGGTGCTTTGTTAGTAGCGCCAGCTGATGTAGACTCACCTTCGCATACACCTGAAGTTGTTAGGGGATTTTCACCGATGCCAAAATTAAGACTTCCATTTCCGTCAATAGTTGTTGCAAGCGACAATGACACTTTTGTGAGTCTTAATCGTGCCGGGGAATTTGCACGCTTTTGGGGAAGCCATTTCAAAAATATCGGATCAAAGGGGCACATTAATTCGGACTCAAATCTCGAATTTTGGGAAGAGGGTCAAGATTTTTTAAAAAGTTTAATGTTAACAACAAACCACCAACACGATGGATAATTCTACCTGAATACTTTTCTGCGAGCTCTTTAATTGGTCGGGCAAGAAGCATGGCAATAGTTTTCAAATAAACGTTATAATTTTATTTCAAGTAGTACACAATGCAAATATATCGCAACACTATCAATGTCTTTCGGCTGATGCGGAGTTGGCAGTATAGTAAGGCGATAGTATTCTACGCGACCAGCCTTGCTGTTGATACAAGTTTATTTACATTAAATCATTCATAATGAAATATTGATCTTTTATAACATAATTACGCATTTTGCGACTTCAATTTTTTAAATATCCAAGTGTCAATGCTGCATAGTTTTATTTTGATAACATAGGCGGAACTGATCTAACCGGCCCTGGTATCAGGGTTGCTGTCTTTGGTAAATTTCCGTGTTTGCCACCCAATTGGCGAGGCCTTTCTATTTTGTTTTTATCTTTATTTTTTCGCGATGGTCCAGACCCCATTGAACCAGCGTTTCTGCAACCGGTAAAACGCTTTGTCCATAATCGGTAATGGCATAGGCCACGGTTATCGGGCTTGTATTCATAACTGTTCTTGAAATAAGCAGGTTGATTTCCAGATCCCGCAACTCTTTGGTTAGCATCTTGGCAGAAATGCCTTCATTTTCACGTTCTATCTTTTTAAAAGTATTTTTTTCTGCGGGGCGGTTATTTAAATAGCGCATGATCATTAATTTCCATTTCCCTCCCAGTAATTCAATACTGTCACGCATAGCGGTAAGTTCTTGTTTACAGGTTGCTTCCTGTTTGTTTCCGTTAATAGTTATTGTAGCCATTGCCAATAGTTTATTGGAGGTAACTAGTTACCTATGATTAACCCATAACAAAAATAAACTATTCACTCCTAATTTTGACGTGATACAATGACATATGAAAGCTATATTATTAAAAGATTTTGGAGCCATATCTAATTTTGTATTGGATGAACACGTCCCGATACCTGTTGTCGGAGATCATGACGTCCTTGTAGAGATCACAGCAACAGCCTTTAATCCAATCGACTATCAGATGCGGCAAGGCAAGACCGAAAGAAAACATATGCACTCCAATATACTTGGACGGGAGTTTTCGGGCGTTGTTGTAAAAACGGGAAAATTGGTCAAACTGTTTAAAGAGGGCGATGAGGTATTCGCAGCCTCTGGCAGTATGGGTTCAAATGGTACCTACGCACACATCAGTGTTCCTGAAGACATTGTGGCGATAAAACCTGACTGGCTGACGTTTGAAGAGGCAGCAGCTGTTCCATTGGGATATCTTACCGCATTCCAGGTATTAACCAGGCTACCTATTAAAAAAGATGATGCCATTTTTATAACCGGCGCATCGGGCAGTGTTGGACTTGCCCTGGTAAAGCTATTTCTTGCTAACGGGCATAAACAATTAATTGTTACTGCGGGAAATCCAGACAGCGCCCAGCAGCTTATTAATGCAGGATTAGCAGAACATCAAATAGTAAGTTATAAACAGGATGCCGTGGTCACCAAAATAGTATCCCTGAATGATGGCAAGCTTTTCGACCATTGTGTTGACCTTGTCGGCGGTGAAATGTCCGAAGTTTGTGCACAGGTGATCGTCACTAACGGCAGTTATGCAGATGTGACGGCTTTAACAACTGCACAGGCAAGGGAGGACCTTTTTAATAAAGGAGCTTTAACAATTAATATATCCAATTATGCTTATTCTCTTTCAGGAGAAAAAAAATATTATGGTGATAGTCTTCGAAATATAGCCATATCATTGACAAATTTGTCGATTTCAGTCCCAGACATAGAAATATTAGGGGAGTTGAGTGTACAAACCGTTGCAACTGCTCATGAATTATTGGAGGGTAACAAAACACACGGGAAGAAACTGGTTATGCTGGTATCAACACAGCGAACACTTGAAGGAAAAATGAACCTGTATGAGCTATTGATCAATATTAAGTAATTGAAACAGTAAAAGTTTTTTTATGTTTAACAGTTTTTAATTACTTTAAATATTTGGTTGTATTATACAGATAGTTTAAAGAGCAATAGCGAAACAGACAATCCTGATTCGTAATGAAAGATTGAAATTTATACTGATGAAATAATTAAAAATTGGAGGTCTCATTTTGAGACCTCCAATTTTGTTACTCGTCATTTTATTTATATCCAATTCTTTTTTTTGGGCTTGGTTTCGGGGGCCTACGGTTTAACATCAGTGAAGGACAGGATATTTACGTGGTATATAACACCAACTTAAATACGGACCGCTATCGGTTGCAACCTGCTTTACCGTTTACCGATAATCGAAGCGTGACCCTGAAATTCATTTATACATTATAAAGTTGCGTCTTTTTTTGGGATAGTCCGTGTTTGATAAAAAAAGATCAGAATATGAAAAAGTTTATTTCAGCCTGCCTATCGGCATGGTCAGCAGTCGCATTACTTTCTGCAGGAATTGTTATAAATCCTAAAGAAGTTAATCCAGTTGTTCAGAAAGAACAATGTTGTGACAAGCGCGAAGCAGACCCAGATTGCTGTCCTTCATCCTATTGCAGTTAAAAGTAAAAGCTCCTTGCTCAGAGTAGGGAGCTTTTTCAATTTTATCGCTAAATCTCCAGCATACAATTTAACTGCAGTATGATTTCCTCTGTTGGATTGATCGACATTTTACGGCAGAATACAAAACTAAGTAAAACAGTTCTTTTGACTTACCAGGGTTAATCTACGGATGTTTTTTTTGTGTCTGATCAAAAGGTTTATGGTTTATCTCGAATCTTGAGTTTCTGGGTTAAATTCCGGTGTTTTCCGCCCCATTCGCTTAGTTGTCTGAAGATGGGCACAAACTCCAATGCCATTTGAGTAAGCTCATACTCGACCCTTGGAGGTACTTCAGCGTAGACCGTTCGTTTAACCAGGCCATCCTGTTCTAAAGCCCGCAATTGCAAGGTCAGCATGCGTTCTGTAATATTGGGAAACTCTTTCTTAAGCTCGCCAAACCTCAGTTTTTGGTTTGCTAACTTGTCAATTATCAATATTTTCCACCGCCCCCCGATCTTGTTAACGGCGTAAGTAAGATCACATTCCGTGATAAATTTTTCGTTTAGTGTATAGGTTGAGTTTTCCTTTCTGGCTGCCATTACTTACATTTTTGTTAGTACCGTACAATTGATTGTACAACTTGTAAAATTAGAAGCTACCCGCGACTATTGCAAAGAAATTTGAAAACGAATTTCGGGGTTATTTCATTAATCATCAAAAGGAAAAATTATGGATTTGTATTTAAAAGGGAAGACCGCTGTAGTGACCGGCGCCAGCCAGGGCCTTGGCCACGCGATTGTAAAAGAACTGGCTATCGAGGGCGTCAAAGTCTTTGCCACGGCAAGAAACGGAGATTTGCTGAAAAGCCTGAAAGAGGAAATCATTTCTGCAGGCGGAATGGAGCCTGTTACGTTTATCCAGGATTTAGCGGCGGCGGACGGGCCGCAAAAAATTGCAAATGCGGCGCTGAGCAGTCTCGGATACATCGATATTCTTATAAACAACGCTGGACGCAGCCAGCCGGTTGAGGTAGTTGCGCCGGATGAGTCGTGGAAGGAATCAATTACGCTTGATTTTGACCGGCCGCGACAGCTGACTCAGCATCTGCTGCCCCATTTTATGGAGCATAAGCATGGCGCTATTTTGAATATAGCAAGTACTTATGAGTTACGATCGATTAATGTTTCGGCGGTTGCCAAGGCGGCTATAGTCGTATGGTCCAAGCAGCTTGCAGGACAACTGGGAAAATATGGCATTACGGTCAACTGCCTGCAGCCGGGCCTCATTGATACGGCGAATATCCGCCGTTTCTTCACCGATGACGAACGCGCCAAATTTGCTGATCGTGAGATCCCGATGGGTGATTTCGGTGCACCACAGGACATTGCCAGCATGGCCGCCTTCCTGGTATCGCCCCGTGCGCGATATATCACCGGCACTGTCGCGGTTGTCGACGGCGGTATGCGCCATCATGCATTCTAATAGTTGCATCTTATGAATGCCCTTCTTCGATCCTTTAGGCTGTCTGGTAATTCTAACAGTTCCGGCACAAGCATTGAGCAAGCGTGTCGTAGTCATAAATAACGGTTATGCCGCAAGCAGACGCTGACCAATCATTCGCTTTCATAATAAAGGTATTTATAATCATTAAGTAAAAATTTAATGAAAAAACAAAATAATTTTGTTAATATAACCTTTTGGTTTATTATTGAATATAATTATAGCCATATGGTATTAAAATGCAATAGCATTTCCATAATACAGTATCTGTTTTCAGTGCTCGTAAATAGTAAGAATGAAAATTTACAAGGCTTCATTACATACCTATATGAATATTGGGTACAGTGGATGGGACTGTATAGCATTGATGCATTTTTTTAAAATTTCTTAACTAAATCGAAACTATAGTAAAATTTAAATAAACATAAAATGAAAAATAACAGAATAACATACTGGTTCATCAAGGGCTTCATCAGTTTTTTTATGCTTTTCAGTGCTTACTTTTCTTTTTCCCATGCCAGAGATCTGCAACTTCTTGGCTTCCCTGATTATTTCAGAATAGAGTTAGTTACGGCAAAGGTTATTGGCGCGATATTGCTTTTGATACCACAAGTGCCTTTACGTTTCAAAGAATGGATCTATGCCGGATTTTGTATCGCTATGGTGTCTGCATTAATTGCGCATATCTGTAGTCATGATCCCGCTTCCAAAATCATATTCGTTGTTGCAGATCTTATATTGATCGTTCTGTCTATCAGGTATGTTTCGAAAAGGGACTATATTACATTGAATAATAAACAAATATAATTTTCTTATTTTAATTTATAAAAAACGCCTGCCGGACCGGAAAATTTTCTACCATTTAAACTTATATTGTTTGTTTAGATTTGCTTCAAAATGGCAGTAATTCAATGAATAAGACAGTAGAACTTGTTAAATTATGGGGAGATTTCGAGATGCAATATTCGGAAGGAACACTGGAAGACTTCTTTCGCTATCAATTGGCTGAAAAAGTTAAAGGTGCGCCAACGGTAGCTCCCGAAGGCAAGATAGTCCCGGATATCAATGGCAGACTGGTCATTTTACTTCGAAGGATCGGTAAATTCCATATGCTTTATTCCAATAAGGCTTTGGAAGGAACGGATTTGGACCAGATTGAAGAATTTGGAATACTGGTTACGATATACAACATGGGCAATCCGATTAAGTCGGAGACTATTTACAATAATATCATCGAGATATCAAGCGGCACCAACATGCTGATACGGATGAAAAAAAGAGGTTTGGTCGCCGAATATGCAGATCAGGATGATAAAAGGGTAACAAGGCTTAAGGTAACACCAAAGGGAGAGGAAACAGTTTTATTAGCGAAGGACAAGGTACTACAGGTAGCCCACATGATGATGCATAATCTTAGTAACGATGACAAGCAATTGGTTATACAATTGCTGATGCCTGTGGACAAACGGTTTTCCGGCAAGTTCCAAAAGCAAAAAAACAAGTCGTTCGAGGAGATATATAAAGAGAATATGCAATAACTCCTTTTCTGTTTCATCTACCTAAGATTCAGCGTTTGAATTTTTATACCAAAGGTTTAATTTATTTAAATACAAGAACTTATCCGCTTTTCGGAAGAAAACAAAGGTTGCGAAACGGATTAAATCTAATAATCAGAATATGAAGACCAGTTTCAGGACGCAGTTGATCAGTATTGTTATTGCTGTTACATTTATAACTGCAGCCGGTATTCAGGGGTACAAATATATAGGCTTGCCCCCTGTCATTATAGTAGGTGGATCGGGAATTATCGGGTTTATTCTGTGGTACAAAACCTATCTTAAATCCCCGATGGATCCTAAAGTCATTTTGCCATTGTTCTTAATTACCGTTGCTGCCCTTGAAGTGCACATGTGCGAAGAATATCTTACCGGTTTCGGGCCGGCCATGAGCAGGTTATTTAATATTCCATGGACGGAAAGGACATTTTTGATGATCTTTGCTTTTACTGGGCCGGTGCTGTATACAATGACCGCTCTTGGGCTATATTATCGCATCCCAATCGCAGGCTTTATTGCGTGTTTTATTTTCATCGGCCCGGGAGTTGCTGAATTTACTCACTTTATCTTCCCCCTTTTAAAACCCCGCCTGCTTCCGGAAAATATAGAAACAATCTCTCAAAATATTAAAGGGACATTTGTGCCAGATATGCATAATTATTGGGTCAAAACAACCGGAAAATATTATTTTTCGGGTATGTATACTGCTGTTTTACCAATGATACCCGGCATTTATGCTATCTATACTATGATTAAGGTTGCCAGAGGGCCAAAGAACGGTCTGGATAAGTCGAGCCTTTAAAGCCTCGACCATTGGAAAAGGATATTCAATTTTATCTATAAGGGGGAAACATTTAATTTCATTTTTTCGGACATATTAACATGCTTAGCCATTTGAACAGGATGGATGAAAAAATTCTGTTCAAGTAAACCGAATGAAAAGAAACCTGGTGGGTTCTTCTATAAGTATGCGTGGCAGTTGGATGCCGACAATAGAAAGACACTTTGCTGTCGATAGGAACAGCGGGCGTCATTGACCATCCGTACACCCCGCCCTTCAAGAATGTACACCAGTTCAAAGAATTTGTTTCTACGGTCACGCTTTTCCCAATGGTTGAATTCTAAAACTTCGACATTAAAAAGCTGATTTTTTTCCGTGCATAAAATTACCAAAACAGTTGGGCTTTGTGCCCAATTCCAATCTTGTTACTGCAATTCCCCATCGCGATCCTGTTTAAAACAGTCCCGGATTTTCAACTTTGTGTAGTCTTAAATAACTACTAATTTAAAATACAAATTTATGAAAGTTTTTGTCGTATTGGCACACCCCGAACCAGCCTCCCTTAACAATTCATTGAAGGACATTACAGTTGATGCCCTACAGAAGGCGGGGCATGAAGTAATTGTATCAGATCTTTACCGCATGAACTGGAAAACTCTGGCTGATGCCGATGACTTCCTTGACCATGATAAAAAGGAGAGACTGTTTTATGCGAATGCTTCCAAAAAGGCATACAAGGAAGGCACTCAAACGCCGGATATTGAAGCTGAACAGAAAAAATTATTATGGGCAGATATGGTCATTTTTCATTTTCCAATGTGGTGGTTTACTATGCCAGCCATCCTCAAGGGATGGGTTGAGCGGGTCTTTGCTTACGGCTTTGGCTATGGAGTTGGGAAACATGAAGGGAAATACTGGGGACTCCGCTATGGAGAAGGTACCCTGGTTGGTAAAAAAGCGATGCTGGTAGTCACAGCCGGTGGCAGGGAACCTCATTATAAGGAAACCGGAATTAATGGCCCTATCGATGATATACTTTTTCCTATCAACCATGGCATATTATGGTATCCGGGTATAAGCGCCCTCCCGCCTTTTGTCGTTTATCAAGCCGATAGCCTGAGCGCTGAAAGATTTGAACAAGTCGAGCGGGACTACCGGCAGCGTCTTGAAAACCTGACAACCATTGAGCCCATTCCTTATCGCAAGCAGAATGGCGGCGATTATGATGACCAACAACTGCTCAAAGCCCACCTGGTAAAAGATAAAACAGGGTTTGCCTTGCACAATACAGAACAAACAATATCGGAAACGGTTTAAACCTGCAAATCCAGATATTAGTTATCTCCGGGGACCATTTCTTTCACCGGGCTTTGAGGTCCTGATTAAACGGTACTAAACGTTGTCCCTCATTGATTGGATAGACTTAAAAGGGTTGATAAATTTATACATCGCGTGGGAGGGCCTTTATTAAATAAAGTCGAAAACTCACAGCACAGTCTGATTTGTATTAATTCCTTTCTATCTCTAATAAAATGCAAAGCTGGCAGGCGTTAGGCACCAGTCTATCAAGACGGTCTTTTTGATCCAGAACTTATTACCGGGGCCGCGGAGCCAGCGATCTCCAATCAGATCGCTGGCAATCTCAGCCTTATTTAAAAATTATCAAATTATTTGAAATGTAAAATATGAACAATCTAAAGCATGTAATTTTAGGCTCTCACGGAATTGTGGGAACGGAATTGTATTCAGCACTTAAGCACTATTCCAATAACATAACATTAGTTAACAGAATTAGCCGGGGCGACCCTCAGGAGCGTATAGCCGATTTAACAGATTTAAAACAAACCGTGAATGCGATACATGGCCATGATGTTGTGTATCTGACGGCTGGTGTAACGTATTCTGCAAGCCTGTGGGCGCAATATTGGCCAGTAATTACCGACAATGTGATTAACGCTACACTTGAAACAGGTGCCCGACTTGTATTTTTTGACAATGTGTATATGTATGGTAAAGTTGAAGGATGGATGACGGAAGACACTCCCTTTAACCCGATCAGCAAAAAAGGCGAAGTAAGGGCCGAAATAGCTCAAAAGGTACTGGATGCAATAGCGCATAGAAATTTAAATGCCTTGATTGCACGAAGTGCAGACTTTTACGGCTATAGCGATCAGAGTATTCCAAATATGCTTGTGTTTGATAAGCTCAGTAAGAATGAGACCCCTCTGCTATTATTAGAGGGTGATAAGAAACATACGTACACCTATACAAAAGATATAGGCAGCTCCATCGCATTTTTAGCGCAGGATGAAAGTAATTTCAAACAAACCTGGCATTTGCCTACCGATAGAAATGCACTGACTGCCGGTGATTTCGCGAGACTTGCATCAGAATCTCTTGGCAAAAAGATACCCGCACAAATATTAAGTAAAGAAGACCTGGAACAGATTGCAAAGGGAGATGAATTTGTTAGAGAGGTCATAGAAATGCTATATCAAAATGACTCTGATTACTTATTCAGTTCCCAGAAGTATGAAAATAAGTTTAAAAAATTCCCTACACCTTATGAGACAGGGGCGAGAGAACTTGCAAGTCTGTACGGCAAAGCCCGTTAGTACAAGTCAATTGGAGAAAATCTCCAGGTAAAAAATCTATTGGGTTGAGTGAACCGACCTCCTAATGGTTCGGAAGCGTAAACCCAATAGATTTTGAGTTTAGAGACCGGTAACATAAGGTGCTCATGACGATATACGGCGTGCCATAAACTTCATGGGTAATGCAAGTTCCGGCCGGGGAAATGATAGAAATCCGAATTCTGGTAGCCGGAGCTATTCATCACCCGGATGATATTGTTTTTTAACATAAGCTAACAAACTTTCTGCGTCATGCATCAATTTCCTGTTGTTAGTTACCAGCTCCCTGCTGTTGATTCTGACCAGTACCATATCAGCCCGTAACTGCGTAAGATCTTCCGGGGTTAAATTACGCATTTGACTACTTATAGCGGCGGTATGGTTAAATGCAGCGTCAAGGTTGTCAGGCGTCAAATGAAACCTTAAAAACGGGTCAAGAAAGCTTCTTTGATATTGCAGCGCAATGTCCTGCACCGTACGTAAAAGTTCGGTATGCTTTTCGTAAGTAGAAATATAGCCTATTATATCTGAATTGGACAACTGTTTTAAATGAAGCTCATTTTTAATAGCGGCAATTGCACCTGCTGAAGGGTGGAACGGCCACAAACTATGTGAATAGGCAACTAATTTTTGTATCCGCTTCTTATCTGCTTTTTCAAACGGCTGCTGAAGCAGACTAAACAAGGTATCGTTGTTATTGACGATCTGTATTTCTGCCCGGAAAATTTCGTTTAGTTGAACAGTGTCCGCTTTCAGGTCATATACCAGCTGTAAGGTCAGCCGGCGGGCATGCTCACTGTTGGTAATATCCTCCCTGATATTTTCAGCTATAAAACCCATCATCACCGCGATGAATATCATAAATCCTTCGAGCAGGTACTCTTTCCAGGATTTTGGTTTATGTTCGAGTTGCGGATGATGATGTACTTCCATTTCGGTGTGGGGTAAATTCGTTTGCGGATCAGCCGGTTCCGGTTCGGCAGCGGACTGCTTTTTTTCGGATGTTTGCCGAACTGCTGCTTTTGGGCGCGGACCAGCCGGCCCCGGCACGGCGGCAGATCCTGCTTCGCGCTTTTTTCGTGCCCCGCCGGGGCTTTTGGGATTGCTTTTGCTCATCGGTTACCAAAATTAAAGATTTTATACTCTCCTGAAGATGTCCGAGCCTGGAAAATATCCGCTTTAAAGGAAATAAACGAACTTTATGATCAGGCTTTGATTTTGCCTTACTTTCAATGCTGTATTCTCGTTGTTGCTATAGACGACATAGAGGTCAGACAAGGGCCGGAATCGCCACTGCAAGCGGAAAAAGTAATTGATATTCGTATTCAGGCTGGTGTACTGGACATTGGAACTGAGAAACAATTGTTTACTGAACGAAATGCTGGTTTGCGGCCCGATGGCAATGATATTGTTGTTTGAATAAGGCGGTGGCAGCCTTATGAAAGTTAAATTGTAGTTGAAGCCGACGGTACCGTATGGCTGCAGTTTATAATTTAGCGCCCCGCGAATGATCGTAAAACTGCCGTTATAATACTGGCCGGTTCGGAGGTAAAGGTTTCCTGAAAGGTTTCTGCGGAGGTCTGATATATAGGACATAATGACGCTCGTGTAGGAATACGCTGTGCCAGCAACCAGCGTTTTACCATTGGTCAGGGAAGGATCGAACGGCTGCTTCAATTTGGTGTAATCGTTCAGCACGACAATAAAAAAGCTGCCGGTATTTTTAAAGTTGATTACCGGCCCGGAGTAATATTCATGATCGGTATGATTGAACAGGGAATCTGTATAGATCGATCCGTAAAATACGGGCTGGATATTATTAATAAAGCCGGATTTAGGATAAAAAATATAGTTAAGATAAGTATACGCGTTATTAAAATTATTCCGGGGAACAAAACCGAGGTCGGGTGAAAATCCATGGTCGGCCCTGCTGAAACCGGCATAACTGGTCGTTCTTCTGGTATTGGCGCCCAAAAAACCACCCTGAGCCGACGCTGTTTTCCCGGGGCTAAACATCATTTCGTTAAACAATTTGCCCACCCATGTTCCATTCCGGGATATCAGGTTATATTCGAGGCCTGCCAAACGGTTATACTGATCGCCAACTGTCGTCGTAGTGTTATCGTTGGAAATTGATTGCCTGTTGGTGAAAATAAAACCGATGCTCGAACTGGAAAATACTTTTTGCTGCAGGGCGAGCACACTGTAATTCTCTCCAGTGTATTTTATTTCATTTCCGGCGGCATCAGCCGAGTTTAAACCGGCGGTCTGGATGTCCATTAGGCCCACCCTCAGATCTTTATTCAGCTTGCCGCTCAATCTTGCGCCTCCTATGATACTCGTTTGTTGATACTGCCCGGTTGATCGGTTATAGTTCAAACCGATATTGCGCGAGTAAAAAGGCTGTATGGTCCCTGAGCCATCCTTGCTAGTCCCAAAGGAAGAGAACAGGTCGCTGTTCTCAATGAAAAACAGTCTTTTTTCCGGGTACGAGATATCAAAACGCGTCAGGTTCACTTTTGCCTGATCGACCTCCGCTTCCGAAAAATCCGGGTTGACGGTAAGATCCAGATTAAGGGACGAAGTAACGGTAACCTTTGCATCAAGCGAAGGCTTGAGGTTATTTTTGACACGTTCTTTCCTTTCCTGGCTGGCGGTGTACGTCAGGCTGGGGAATAAGGAAACGTTGTTCGTGGCCTGGGGAGGCGGTACCGGCCAGTTCACCCTGCCCATGAAGGAGAGATTGGGAAAGAAAAAATTGCGGGGTACCGGCTGCCAGGAAGAAAGCTGATTATTCGTGATATCATTACGCAAAAAGTTGATATTCCAGTCTGTCAGGATTTTGCTGAACCTTAAATATCTGAACGGAATTGCAATTTCGACCATATAACCGGTACTGTCTTGCCGCACAGCGTCAAACCATTCGATATCATAAGTCTGGTCTGCAGTATTACCATTACTGATCTGTTCTTCCCTTTGCACCCCCAGCGCGTTAACGTAGAAACCAACCCCATTGGTATGGTCATGAAAGGGATCGATGATGACACCGAATGCATCATTCTCCGTAAAAGTAAAATCCCGCTTGAGCGATGATACCGTGTATTTATGCTGGCCGGATTTGCCGTTGAACACTTTGGCTCCTATATATAAAAAATGATCGTTGTAAAGCAATTTTACCACCGTTCGTCCTGATGCCATGGCGGTGTCTGACGGGTAATTTAATTTAAACCCGGAGGCTTCCTGCGCGCCGGCCCAATCCGCTTCGTTTAGCACACCATCAATCTTCAGGTCATCAGAAATCTTTAGCGCCTGCAGGCTTTTGATGTCGGTACGTGTTTGCGAAAAGGCAGGCCGACAGATGAATACGATCAGCGTGATCAGTAAGTATAATTGGGGCTTCATTTGTTTTATTTAATATAACGGGATGGCTTGGTTTTTGAAGAAAGCGCTCTGAAAAGATCATGCATTTGACGCATAGCAATTATTAATTACTGATAAAACTAACTGAATTAGCCTTTTAGTAAATTAATAAAAGCATTGCCATAAGCCGGTTAGCTGTAATATATGGAGCTATTGCTTTCCGCGATTATCTAATAAATTTGATTCAGCATTTGAAGACAGAATGAATCTGGCTTTTGCTTTTTGCGATGCACCTAAACGGTTATAAAAGCGTATAGCAGGCTGATTAAAATCGGGTGTCTGCCATTGAATATTGATGCAGCCCCGGTTCGAGGCAATTTGCTGTAATTTATGCATAATCGCATTA
>JAQBNZ010000096.1 GCA_028288285.1 Mucilaginibacter sp. | reverse complement strand
TTCTTAAACTGCTCGTAGTTCTTTTTCCAATCGGCATTGCTAATGATGGTAACACTTTTCATCATCATTACCTTTGGCGTTAATTCAATATTAAGGGTAATGGGCTGCGAGCCTACTAATATTTTCTTGGTATACTCTTCATAACCAAGGGTGGTTACCACCAGATCATACTGGCCGGGCTTAACACTGCGCAGAGTAAAAGTACCATCATCCGCAGTGGCGGTACCAAAAGTGGCATTACTTAAAAACACACTTGCCTTTTGCACCGGACTTTTTGAACCGGCACTCACAATTTTGCCGGTAATAACTCCGCTTTGTGCCAAAACACTAAATGGCAACAATATACATATTACGATAAACCACCGGCGGCGCATTTTTAAATAAGGATTTTAAGGATGCTAATAAAGTAAAAATTTATGAAGTGTAGATGAAAAATCCCTTTACAATTAAAATGATACAAAAGCCTCACCTAATCCTCTCCAAAGGAAAGGGTCGGCGGTGAAGCCCCTAATCGCGCCATAAATAAGGGAACAGTATTAATGATGATGCTATAACAATTACGTTAATAGCTACCAATACCCCTATGCTTCCAAAGCTCAAGCTTCGGTCAATACCATCCATTGCGGCCTTGCTTACTTTTATAAGCAGTAATATTACCGGGATAATTACCGGGAAACTTAATATTGCCATCAGCGTACCATTATTACCCGCTTTTGATGCAATGGCCGATATCATGGTGAACACAGTTGAAAAACTGGTACTACCCAACAGCACAACAACAAAGTAAAAGAACAGGTCGTTAACCGTATTAGTAAAAAATACAGAATATACAATTAATGCCAGTATACTTAACAAGCCCATTAACAGGGCGTTATAAATAGTTTTTGATAAGATAATTGCCTGCGGATGCGCAATACAGTAATAATACAGCAAACGGCTTTTACTCTCTTGTAAAAAACTTTTTGCAATGGCATTAACTGATGCAAATAACATAATTATCCAGAACAGGATGTTCCATACTATGGGATACCCTCCGCTGCCCTTAAAGCCTGGATTAAGGTTAAAGGAGATGTAGCAAACAAATACAGTAGAAACTATATAAAGTAAAATACCATTAAAGGCGTATTTTGAGCGCCATTCCAGTATTATCTCTTTCTTTAATAGATTACAGGTTTCATTAAAAAGCCTCATGATGGCAAATATACTAATCTATATAATAGTCCATATATATGGTATCCATCTCAAATGCTTATTCATAGCAATCGGGTTAATCACCAATCGTTCCTACAGAACGATATTAATAAACATTATCTTTTTCTACCAACCATTTGTTCCTCTGGAACAAAATACATGGCGTCCATCTCAATGCTTATTAATAGCAATTGGGTTAACCCACCAATCGTTCCTACAGAACGATACTAATAAACATTATCTTTTTCTACTACCATTTGTTCCTCTGGAACAAAATACTAAGACAAATGCAATAACTTTTAATCTGTTAACGCCATGTTATACACCTTATATTCTTTCCCCGGTATTTAAAGATTGCTTTCAGAAAAAAAAATTATGTTTTCGTTCATCACGACATTACTGTTAAATTGAAAATCAAATCGGTACTCATCCAATATTTAGTTAGTTTTACTTCCTCAAACATGAAAAAACTTCAATTAGTTAATAAATGGGTATTGGTTACAGGAGCATCATCAGGCCTGGGGCAGGAAATGGCCCGGCAGCTGGCGCTTAACTTTAAAGCCAACCTTATTATAGCTGCACGCCGTGCTGATAAACTGGAACAGCTAAAAGCCGAACTGGAAGCATCTGCCGGGATACAGGTAAAAGTTATAATAGCTGATCTGTCAATACCCGAGGAAGCCGACCGTGTAATTGCCGAAAGCATTGCCGGCAATAACCTGTACGGTGCTATTTTAAATGCCGGCGTAACCTACTTTGGCCGACATACTGATTTGCCCTGGGCTGATTTTGAAAGCATTTTAAAAATCAACGTAATAGGTGTGGTGCGCATGACTAACAGCCTTGTAAACTACTTTGACAAACCCGGTGCAGAAGGCAGCGTTATGCTGGTATCAAGCATGGCCGGCTACTTCCCTGTGCCCTACCAGGCAGCCTATTCGGCAACAAAGGCATTTATTACCGCCTTTGGCAGCGCCCTGCATTATGAATTAAAGAACCCAAACTTTTCTATAACTGTTTTCGCGCCTGGTGGCATTGCTACCGAAATGACGGATAACACTAAGTTTAACGATCTTAAGAGCTGGCTAATGCCGGTAAGTCAGGCCGCCAAAGAAGGGGTGCATGCTTTTGTAACCCGCAAATACAATTATGTTCCTGGTTGGTTGAACCGGGTGGGTAGTGTAATGATGAATTTCTTACCAAAAAAATTCCTTACCGGTCGCATGAGTAAGGTGTACTTAAAATCGCTTGTGAAGGCCGAAACCGAATAACGCAATGCCAGAAGTATATTACCGCACATCTGTTGGCATTGCCCTTATTGTGGCCGAGGATGGTTACATTACAAAAGTGTCTATCAGAGATGAGGAACTGGAAGAGACAACAACCGACTCCCCTGTTCTTTTAGAGGCCATTAAACAACTGCGTGAATACTTTGATGGTGAGCGAAAAGATTTTGACCTGCCAATAAAACAACCCGGCTCAGATTTCCAGCAGGAAGTTTGGCAACAGCTACTGCAAATAAAATACGGTTCAACCATTACCTACCTGCAGCAATCGCAGCAAATGAAAAACCCACTGGCTATACGCGCTATTGCGGCCGCCAACGGACGAAATAATTTATGGATTGTGGTGCCCTGTCATCGTGTTATTGGCAGCAATGGCAGCCTTACCGGTTATGCAGGCGGCTTATGGCGCAAAAAATGGTTATTAGAACATGAGGCCCGTGTTATGGGTACCGGCCAAACTAAACTACCTTTTTAGATCTATAATATTGCTTTAAGAGCCAATCTTTTGGTATATGTTTTCTTTTTGATTGATGACTTTGAATTTTTTACGGAAAAAATCAGACCTGATGGTTTCCTTATTGCCCAGGCATAAATACCCCAACGGACAAAGGCTTTTATAAAACAGATCAAGTATCCGCTCCTGCAATTCTGTTTCAAAGTAAATGAAAACATTCCGGCAAGTTATCATCTGAAACTCATTAAAAATGGCATCAGATATTAAGTTATGAACGGAAAAAAGTGTATTGTCTTTCAGTTCGTTATGTATGGCTGCTACATCATACATTATGGTAAAATAATCTGTGATAAAGCCCGGCAAACCGGTAAATAAATAATTTTCTGCATAGCTTTTAATTTTACGCAAACTGTAAACTCCTTTGCGGGCTTCTTTCAATACTTCGGTATTGATATCGGTACCATAAATGAATGATTTTTTGCTTAGCTGTTCTTTTTTTAGCAATATGGCCAGCGAGTAAACCTCTTCGCCGGATGAGCAGCCCGCGCACCAAATTTTTATATTCTGATATGTGGATAGATACGGCAGTACCTGGTTGTTAAGCGATTTATAATATACCGGATCGCGAAACATCTCCGTAACATTAACCGTAATTTCCTCCAAAAATCCCTGAAAAAAGTCAGGGTTATTAACCAATTCATGCTTCAAATCATAAAAACTGAACTTCTTAAGCATCATTATACGCTCAAGCCTCCTTTTTAGAGAAGCCTTGGTATAATCACTAAAATCAAACCTATGTATCTTTTTAACAAGGTCTATCAGTTCGAAAATTTGCTGTGCCGTTAATGTATCCTTATTTATTGCAGCATTCATATTAATCTGTATCAATAATGCGGTTATTGATGCTTACGGATGCTATCCATGTTATTTTTGACATTTAAAAACATATGGTTGCTTACCTTATAATCAAGTCTTAAAAAAAAAATCATAAATAATTATGCGGTTTACTGTATAAATATCTTTAAAAAACCTATGGTTAGATAAAGTTAATAAATACAGAGGTGGTAAGATAACTATTTCGGACTTATATAATTGGTTTTTTTAGAGAATACAGCGCCCAAAACAGATAGTATTGCGCCTGCAAATAATACAAACCAACCCCATTGAAATGTTATTTGCCTGGTTAAAAAACCGTTTAGCCCTTTAAAGGGCACAAAGCTGAATGTGGTTTTTACTTTTAATACAGCAGCTATATACAGCAACACCACTAATACCAAGGCGGCCCAGGCGGCAATACGTGTTATTTTAAGCTGATTAAGCACTGTACCCAAAACACCAATAACACCAACCAGCATTATAACAATGCCGTAAGGCTGGTTAAGTTTATAAACGTTCCAGCTGGCTATATGAAATACGCGCAGCATGGGGCAGTAAGTTGCTGCAATAAGCAATATAAAGCCCAATAATGCTATGAGTGATGAAGGACGCATTATTTCTTGATCTCCATTTTGTCGGCAAAGTGGGCGCAATAATCGCGCAGGTCTTCTACAATATTGGTTTCTCCGGTAGCACGCAAAAAGCTATCGCCCATGGTTTGCAGAGTTTCATAAAAAAAGCGTTTCATCTCATCAACAGGCATGTCTTTTGTCCAAAGATCAATCCTCAGGGTGTTTTTATAGCTTTGATCCCAAAGAGCCAGCATAATTGATTTTACCGGTAAAGCTTCTTTATTCTGTGAATCGGTTGACTCCCATAAAATATTCTCTGGTACGTTGTTATCGTCAAGTTCTATTGTTAGCTTTATTTCAGCAGTTTTCATTTAGTTTATTTTACGAGTAAAAATATAATTGCCACCAAAGTTATAAAGCTTAGCTCTACAATCCATAGTTTTTTGGTTTGGGCAAAGAAATTACGGAAAATTATATCCAGCAATGACACAACTACCCCAAACAGCACAAAAATAAGGCTGATAGTACCGCTCCAATGCTCATAAGGACTGCCTGTGATTTTAGCTCCGTTCAAAAAAATGTAACCGGCCAGGATAAATAAACCCGCGCTGGCAAAGTTTAAGGGGCTAATTCTGAATTTTCTGGGTTGATCAACGCTTTCTGCCTGATCGTTTTTGTCCGCCATGTTTAACAGGTTTCTTGTTCTTTGGATTATTGGGTTGTCTTTTAGCTTTTTCAGCTTCAAATTTTTTGATCTGTGCAAGCGATTTCTTTTCGTGGAAAGCTCCTTTAAAGTCAGGGTCTTCCTTGCGCTTTTGCATGTCTATCTCTTTAGCCTGATCCTGACGTTCCTCGTAAGGAGTTTCTTCAACAAAAACGGCATCAGGCATATCATAAACCGGGATTGTTTGCCTTATCAGTTTTTGTATTTTGTTAATGTAATACTCTTCAGATGGTGTACAGAACGTCATAGCTACACCCGAGTTATAAGCGCGGCCCGTACGCCCTATCCTGTGAACATAATCTTCAATTACTACAGGTACATCAAAATTTATAACATGACTCACATCACTTACATCAATACCGCGCGAAGCCACATCTGTTGCTACCAGTATTTTTACCTCATCGTTTTTAAACGAGTTGATGGAGTTGATACGGGTGTTTTGCCCTTTATTGGCATGCAAAACCTTTACTTCCTTCTCGCCAAACTTACGCAGCAAAAATTTATATACATCTTCGGCAGCTACACGTGTTTTGCAAAAGATCATTAGCTTTTTAATGTCGCCCTCTTTATCTAAAAGGGTTTTAAGCAAATTGATTTTGGTTTTAACATTGGGCACATGGTACAGTTGCTGTGTAACGGTTTCGGCTGTAGTAGCCTGTGGTGTTACTTCTATCACCGTAGGGAACTCCAGGAAATTACCTGCAAGCTCATGGATCTTTTCAGACATGGTAGCCGAGAACAGCAGGTTTTGACGTTTTACCGGCACAACCTCTAATATCCGGTTTATCTGCGGCATAAAGCCCATGTCCATCATCTTATCGGCCTCGTCCAGCACCAGCGTGGTAATGGTTTTGGTAACAATATGCCCGGCTATGTAAATATCCAAAAACCGGCCTGGAGTAGCCACAATTATATCAACCCCTTTGTTGATGTTCTCTATTTGTGTTTTAGGGCCAAGGCCGCCAAAGAGTACTACTACCCTTAAGTCGGTGTTTGAGGCAAAGGCTTTTATGTTCTCCTCTATCTGCATGGCCAGTTCGCGCGTTGGCGAAATGATCAATGCCCGCGGATTATCGCCCTGCGCATATTTCAGCTTCATTAAAATGGGCAACACATAGGCCGCGGTTTTACCTGTACCTGTTTGCGCTATACCCATTACATCCTGCCCGTTCATAATTGGCGGGATGGCTTTTTGCTGTATCGGCGTAGCTTCGGTATAACCGGCATCAGCAATGGCGTTCAGGATTTGCCGGTTAAAATTAAATTCTTCAAAAGTTACAGCCATAGCCGCAAAGATAGGATTTTTGTTGAGGACAAAGGATCAAGGACTCAAAGATGAAGGATGACCGCACTACTTATATGTCCTTTGTCCTTAGTCTTTCCTCCTTATTTCCCCACTAAAACTTATATTTGCTGTATGTCGTCTATCATCATAAAAAAAGCAACAATTGTTAATGAGGGCCACCAGCAAGTAGCTGATGTACTGGTTAAGGATGGTTTTATTGAGCGGATTGAAAGCCAGATAAATACCCCGGCTGATAAAGAGATTAATGCCGAGGGCCTTTACCTCTTCCCGGGTTGTATTGACGACCAGGTACATTTTCGCGAACCGGGACTTACGCATAAGGGCAATATCCAATCAGAATCAAGAGCGGCTGTAGCCGGGGGTATTACTTCTTTTATGGAGATGCCTAATACTGTACCCAACACCCTTACCCAACAATTACTTAAAGATAAATATGAGATAGCTGCACGTAACTCACTGGCTAACTATTCGTTTTTTATGGGAGCATCAAACAATAACCTTGATGAGGTTATGCGTACCGATGTTAAAAATGTTTGCGGCATAAAGGTTTTTATGGGTTCATCAACCGGGAACATGCTGGTAGATAAT
>JAQBNZ010000095.1 GCA_028288285.1 Mucilaginibacter sp. | reverse complement strand
TCCTAAAGGATACCGGTATCCTTTAGGATAGTAGTATCTTTGCATAATGGAAGCGACAATAGAAAAGGAGATATGCGTAACACATACCAAGGAAACTTGTGTTACAGCGGTTGCGGCTGTACGTGATACGTTGTATGTGTTGAACGGTAAATGGAAATTGCCATTATTACTCGCATTGGCTGATGGCCCTAAACGTTTTAAAGAAATTCAACGTGATCTGCAGGAAATTACCCCTAAAGTGCTATCTAAAGAATTAAAGGAGCTTGAACTCAATGAATTTCTTGAACGAAAGGTGTTTGCAACTACCCCGGTTACTGTAACTTATGAGTTGACACCTTATAGCCGGTCTTTAGATAAAGTATTAAAGGAATTAAGGGAGTGGGGACTTCAACACCGGCAGCGGATTATAAAAAGTAGAAAGAATAAGGTGGAATAGCTGATGAGCCACCTAAATCCTCCCCTTGTCTAAAAGGACTCCTATGGAGGAGAGGATTCAGGTGAGCCCAACAGCTATTTATATTAATTACTCAGGCCAGAGCGGTATTTAATTTTGATAATACGCCCCAACCTGTACAGGCATCCCAGCCTGGTTTGGCATCATAACCTTTATTAGTTGAAGTGGTTTTATTATCACCGCTTACAATATCCCTGCATATACCGGGGTTAGTATAGATCTGCGGATTGACAAACCCTGCCGGCTTTTTTTGTTGTTCATTAATACGGGCTATTAATCCGGCCATTAAGGGGGCTACGGCACTTGTGCCCCCAATAACCATTTGCTGTCCATCTACCAAAACTTTGTACCCGGTATCAGGGTCAGCATCTGCGGCAACATCCGGAACGCCGCGCCCTTTGAACTTGGTATCTAAAGATAACGGAACACCGGCACTTTTCTGGTAGTCGGGTAAAGGAAAATGATCGCTTACTCCGCCACCTGTTGAAGAACTGCTGGAGGCATGCCATACCGTTTCAGATGCGATGTTATTGCCGTTCACCACCAGCTTTGTTCCCCCGCAGGCCAATACGTATGGGCTGGAAGATGGAAAATCAACGTGTACCTTGCCATCAGTTACACCATCACTTGAACCGCTGTCGCCTGCCGCTACGCAAATGGTAATGCCCAGAGATGCCGCAGACATGAAGGCATCATTAAAGTTAGTTAAACTTTGTTGAGTCCAGTTTACCTCTGCAGCACCCCAGCTGATGGAAATAATAGCAGGTTTGTTCTGGGTATCATGCACAGCATTAAGTATCGCATCTAAAAATCCCTGGTCGGTATTTGGTGCAAAATAAACGGCAAGCGTTGCCCCTGGTGCAACGGCACCCGCTACTTCTATATCCAGCATAACTTCTCCGTCGGCACCATTTGGATTAGACGGACTATTGGCGCCGCCGTCTACCGAAATAGCTTTTACGGTAGGTTTAGGAATATTAAGACTTTTAAAATAATTAGTAATATCTGTTGTTTTGAAGCCGCCGCCCAGTTCAATAATGGCAATAGTTTGCCCTTTGCCTGTAAAGCCGGCAGGAAAGCCATATACTTTTGCCAGCTGGTCAGCGGTAAAAGCCTGGGGTGCCGCAGCATGTGAAATAATACGATTGTCTTTTTTAGCTATTTGAAACATGGGCCGTGCAGCAGGGCGGTCATCAAACCCAAAAACACCTTCAATAATAGATTCGAGGTTGGTAGGTATATGAATATCGCCAGTCCTTGCCCTGAAAACCTGTCCGTTCTTGTCTTTTGCACTAAAAAGATCCACTTCAAATGCAGCCTCAAAATCTTTTATCCTTCCTTTCAATTTAACTATTCGCTTGGCTGCGCTGGCTTCAATAGTTGTTAAATGATTTTCATGTGCAAAACTTTCAACCGCATTAATATCATCCTGCCCTGCCGAAAACCTTTCCTGGTAAGCTGCATGGGTTAAAGTTTCTGCATTTTCATTCAGGGTTAATGCATTTTTTCTTCTCAGCCTGATCGTAATTTCAATGAATTCATCTTTATTAATCGGCTGCTTTTCAATATGCGCTGGTGCAGGTTTAAAGCTGCCGGATAGTTTAATGCTTGGATTGTTTTTCATGGCTTTCAATTTAATGTATATAGAATAAACTTTTAGTTATAACGTAATCTGTATTTAAACGTTTTAAATCCAAATTTAAAATCAATAGAATTTTATTCGTTAAACTTTAACTGTCTATATCAATAATAGCAAAGGAAAATATTTAGAACAATTTGTTTATCTGTTGGTGCTATCTATAATTAATTATTATTTATTTTAATTTAGTTGCAGGAGGTTTGATATGAACGATAAAATAAAAATTGCGGTATTGGATGATTATCAGCAGGTAGCCTTATCTATGGCAGACTGGTCGGTTTTACATAACTGTGCTGATATAACTGTTTTTCATGACCATCTTGATGATGAGGCAGCCATTATTGAACACCTGCTTCCTTTCCGGGTGATCTGCGTAATGCGAGAGCGGACGCCCCTGCAAAGACAATTACTGAGTAAGCTGCCCAACCTGAAACTAATCGTATCAACCGGTAAGCGAAATGCCTCTATAGATATAAATGCGACGGAAGAATTTGGAATAACCATAAAACACACCGGATATGTACAAAGCGGAGCTCCGGAACTAACCTGGGCTCTGATTATGGCCATAGCCAGGCACATTCCCATTGAAAGTAACAACCTGCGTTCGGGGGGCTGGCAAACTACTATTGGTACAGACCTGAAAGGAAAAACCATAGGAATTATTGGACTCGGCAATATCGGGAGTAAAATAGCAGCATATGCTAAAGCCTTTGACATGAAGGTGATTGCCTGGAGTCAAAATTTAACCACTGAAAAAGCTGCGGAATGCGGCGCCGAACTGGTTACTAAAGAAACCCTGTTTCGGGAAGCGGATTTTGTAACGGTACACCTTATACTGAGTAGCAGGTCCACGGGGATAATTACTAAAGATGACCTGGTGTTAATGAAACCAACAGCCTATTTTATCAATACTTCAAGGGGGCCGCTGGTTGATGAAGATGCACTGATAGCTATATTGCAGCAGCAAAAAATTGCCGGTGCTGCGCTGGATGTATTTGATACCGAGCCGTTGCCTTTGAACCATCCTTTTAGAAAAATGAATAATGTGCTGGCTACACCGCATATAGGTTACGTGACCGAAGAAACCTATAAAGTATTTTATGAGGATACAGTTAAGAATATACAAGAATGGCTGGAAACGCAATAGGAACAAGGCGCACTTCCAGCGTACTTAATAAAAAAAACCAATGACAAATCCAATAATACCCGAATCAACTATTACCTGTCCTGTATGCGGGTATAAAGAAATAGTTTTGATGCCGACTGACTCCTGTCAGTTTTTTTATGATTGTAAAAGTTGCAAAACTATTTTAAAGCCTAAGCAGGGCGATTGTTGTGTGTTTTGTAGTTATGGTTCGGTAAAGTGTCCGCCAATTCAATCGGGGACCTCTTGCTGCTCAAATTAGCGGGTTTGACGTAATTTGAAATTCTACAACCCGGTTTTCTGTGTCCTCCAACAGTCGCTCGCCTCGCCGGGTGACTTATATCATAAGGCCTCTGGCCTACTGCGGCAAGATGCCGCTTAATATTACTCACTGGCAAGAGCCAAGCGAGTGCTGGGTATTGCCAGTGAAGACACAAGCAATGGAGGAGTGTCCTCAGACAACTTTTTTTAGCAAATAACTATGAGCATTGCCTGTGAAGACACAGGGAATGGAGGAAGGTGAAAGCAGTATTGATGCATTTTTCAAAGTACAAAAAAGCCTCCTGATTGATCAGGAGGC
>JAQBNZ010000067.1 GCA_028288285.1 Mucilaginibacter sp. | reverse complement strand
AGCGAGACCTGGGCGAACCTAAAATAAAAGGACTTGAACTTAAGATAAACGGCGGCCGCGTGCAAAGCAATGTCCGGGATACCAGCATTCAAGTATTTGATCTTATACCTTATACGAGTTATTTGATTGAACTAAATCCCAACAGTTTTGACAATATTGCATGGCAGCTGAAAAAAAGTATGTTTAAAGTTACTATAGATCCTAATAAAGTGAAGCTGCTTGAAATACCCGTTAAAGTAAGCGGAGAAGCTTCAGGAATGGTTTATGGATGTTCTCGTGATTCGATTGGACAGGATCGAATTGTTATTGATTTTTATCAGGGTTCCAGACTTGTTGGAAAAACTATTACAGAAAGTGATGGTAACTTTAGTTTTCTCGGTCTTCTTCCAGGAACCTATACCGCATATGTGGACCCGGAACAATTAAACAAATTAAAGATGAGAGCATTTCCATCTTCAGTACCCTTTAAGGTTAAAGTAAAAACAGATGGTGATGTTGTGAGTAACATTAATTTTAAATTGGAGCGATTGATGGATAAAAGTGCGACACCGGCAATAAGTAAGTAAAATTACGCTTGCCTATTCTCTTATTCGCGTTGTTCAAACCATAGTTATATTCTAAAAAGGTGTAACCTATAATAACGATTTACGTACTATTGGTTAATTTTCACCAATTTTATTAACTATAATTTAAATAATGAAGAGACTGTGGCTGGCTTTTGAATATTTTATTGAAAGCAACACTGGTATTGACGTGCTTAGTAGAGAAAACGATATTAATTTTTGGAAAGACAGGTTGTTTATCAACTTTACCAAATACTTTCTGCCTGCAAGTCTTATTGCTTTATTACCTGGGGTTTACTTTTCCTTAAAACAAGGATTTGAAACTATTGCTATAGTAGATAGCACGAGTTTTCTGCTCCTTGCCTTTATCTTTACCTCCAGTAAGTTATCTATAAAACTCAAAAAGATTTCAGTCATTGCAGTTGTTTATTCGCTCTCCGTTTTTCTGGTGGCAACTTTAGGATACATGGGGCCGGGCATACTTTACTTCTTTGCCATCACCATCCTCACCACGCTTATTTTACCTGTCTGCTATGCTTATTGGTCTATAGCCGCCAATGCGGTCACCGTTGCAGCATTTGCCTTCATCATTCATTTCAAACTTTTTCATTCTCTACTTATTGGTCAGTTTACGGCCAGCACATGGCTTACTGTAAATGCTAATCTTGTCTTTTTGAATATCGTTTGTGTCTTACTCATTCGTTATATTTTTAATAGTTTACAATTTACTATACTTTCCAAAGACCAATTGCAAAGCGATTATAAAGATATCTTTGATTTGAGTCCAATGCCTATGTTTCTTTTTGATGTCACATCATTACGGTTTTTAAATGTCAATGAGGCTGCTATTCGCCATTATGGTTACAGCAGGAGAGAGTTTCTTAATAGCACTATAATAGATATTCACCCGGTGGAGAAGCGAAATGAGGTTGAGCGAAAAATTAGAGAAGACACAACCAAGGGGTACTTATGTGGCGGACTTGTAACCCACATTAAAAATAATGGAGAATTGATTGATGTAAAGATAGAAACCAATACAATAGATTATAATGGAGTTGCTGCAAGATTGGTATTAGCTACCGATGTGACAGAACAGGTGAAAAACCAGCAAGAAATATTAAAGTCAAACCAAAAACTTAAAGCAGCACAACAAATTGGTAAAATTGGTTATTGGTCTTATGAATGTAAGACCCAAGCTCTCTTTTTGTCTGATGAAGTTTACGCAATGTTTGGCAAAACGCAAGGAGACATTGAACTTTCTATTCCGTCTTTTGAACAGGGTATTCACCCGGATGACTGGCAGCAAGTTGTTGATACTTTCACCCCCTCCTTTATTGGACAAAAGAACAGGGAGATAGAGTACCGGATCATAAGTCCAGAGCTACCTATTATTTATATTTATCAAATTGCTACTTATGTTTATGATGAGGCGCAAGAATTAGTTAGAATTGAAGGTATTATTCAGGACATAACAGAAAGTAAGCTATCTCAAATCAAGATAAAAGAATCAGAATTTAACCTGCGTGCCATATTTGAAAGTGCGGAAGAAGGATTTTTTCTTTTAGATGCTCAATGTGTGGTTAAAATATTCAACTCTAAGGCTGAAAAATTTGTAGCATTAACAATGGGCGGTTTGCAATGCGAAACCGGCAAAAGCATTTTGGATTTTATGGATGCTTCCAGAAAAGAGAATTTTAGCTATCATATTAATGAAGTGTTAAAGGGCAAAATAGTTGAATACGATAACAAGTATCAAAGGGCAGATGAATTAACGTACTGGATACGGTTCATTATTACCCCGGTTTATGAGGGCAGTAACATTGTTGGAGTATGTATATCAATAAGAGATGTTACCCGGCGCAAAAATTACATACAAACCATTGAAGAGCAGAATAAGGCATTTCATGAAATATCATGGACACAGTCGCATATGGTCAGGGCACCATTATCCCGGATAATGGCATTAACCACCTTACTTCAAGATGCACCGTCCGACGAGGAAAGAATGAAAATGCTACAATATTTACAAATATCATCTAATGAACTGGATGATATTATTAAGAAGATAACTAAATTGACCACCCAAACTGCTGAAGTGTTTAAATTAGAAGATAGGCCCTAAGCTACCGGGTTATCAACACAATTAAAATTTGTGATTGATATCTTTGTTTTTACAACAAAACCTGAAGAAAACTATACCCAGACAGCAAAGGCGACATTTTTTTACAGTTTGTTAAAACTATTGCAAATGTAGGAAAGCCGCATAGGTTACGCCGGCGCGTACCATCGCTTTGCAGTACTTTTATATTCTTAATCTGTTTGGTTTTGCAAGGCTTTGCAACTGCACGTATTATAATGGGCACGAATTTAGCATGGACCGTTATACTGATGTATACTTTAGGCAAGCTGCTGGTATGGTCGATGGAAAAAGAGGGTAAAAAAGGGTATGAGATATTTTGTGAATGAACATTCGATAGTACGGAAAGTTTGGGGTAAGGCTGATACCGTACTGTTTATTTTTGCCGGCGCCGCTGCTGAGTTTGCACTTAACAAAGCGGTAGACTGGCTATACTTTACAGGAAAACTGCCGGCTGATCCGATAGAGCGCTTATTTTCTACCGTTGCCTATGCGCGCAAGATCGTGTTCTCTACCTATGATGATGCCAATATTGCTATTGACCAGATAACCGCCATTCATAAACAAGTAGAGGCGGCCCGCGGCACCGGAATACCTGACTGGGCCTATCGCGATGTTCTGTTTATGCTGATAGATTATTCCATCCGATCTTACGAGTTGCTGGAACGACAACTGACTACTACAGAGAAGACTGAAATATTCAACGTATTTTGTAAGGTAGGCACCCGCATGGGCCTTAAAAACCTGCCTAACAATTACCAGGCGTGGATAACAATGCGCAGCGAACACCTGCTACAAAACATGGAATACAGCAGTCTTACCCGCGATCTGTTTAAACAATATCGCAAACATTTGGGCAACCAACGGTATTGGTTATTAAGAAAGGTGCAGGCATTGGTTGTTCCGCCAATAGTAAAACATTTATTGCGACTGAAAAGCGGAAAGATCCTGCTGCCTGCTCTTTTCATTTATAAACTAACGGACATAATAAACCTGAAGCATGTTTTAAGGAGCGCCTTATTACCTGAGGAGTATAAAACACAGATACAGGCATTGGATAAGCCGGAATGATTGGATGCTCTATTTGAGCACAATTTTTTTGTTTTCCAGGCGATATAACTAATTTGCGTTTGCTTTCAATTATAGTTGGTTACAACCTAACCAACAAATATGCAAGCTGCCAATACATGGTTTTCGCGCCGCAACATTATCATTGCCGGTGTTACTTTTACCTAAAACGTTACGCTCGTGCCTGCTGTAAACAAAAAGTAAAATCCGTTTTTTGATGTATTATTCACATAATCAACCTGGTTAAATGGTTTGATAAGGTAGGGGGTAAAAATTACCTGCCACTTATTGATTGCATATGTAATAGGCACTGATCCGCTAAAGGCCAGCAATTTGTATTGCCTTACCTCCCTTTGGTTTTCCTGAGTTACGGTTTGGGTAATGATAGTTTGTTTAGGCTGATTAGGAAACAATATGTTGATAGGTGTTTGCGTTTGGGGGCTTTCTACCGACCGGGTTACCTGCGATTCAGTATAATAGGTTTGGTAAAATGACTGTGTTCCCGTGTACAGCGTGGCGGTTGGGGTAAACTTTAAGCCATTTAGTTTGGTTGCACCAGTCTTCACAGCGAAGATCTCTTTAGATAGTTCAGCGGTATTTATAATATCATGACTGTTGTTTTTATCAAAGCGATAACTTCCACTAACAGTCAGTTTCACAATATTATCTGGGTTAGCATACAATTGCCCGTCAATAGTGGCATCAAAAGATGAAAGAATAATGGGGCTGCTGTTGGTGATAAAAAACTTGGTTGCCGAAATTGTACCACCATAATATTTTTTACTGTCGAACCCAAAAACGTAACCAGGCGTAACACTTAAACCTTCGGCACCCGATTTTGAGCCGTTGAGATCGAAATAGCCAATAGCGCTCAAGAAAAAGCCATGTTTGCTTACCAGGGTAAGTGTAGGCAATAACAAAGGCACACTACTTTCATCGCGACGGCCTGCATAGGTTAGGTTTGAGATATATTGAAGGCCCGCGTTTACAAATAACTCTTTTACCTGTGTTTTTTTAGCTGTGGTATCTTTTTGCTGAGCAAATGAAGGTATGCTGCTACCCATGATAATGAGCAACATGATAAGTTTGTGTTTTTTCATAAGGGATGTTTGCTTAACTTAGGTTTCAAATTAACAAAAGGGCCATTAGCGGCCCTTTTGTTAATAATATTGCTGTAATTTATGTTATTGTTTAACAGCGCTAACTTTAGTTGAACTACTTCCCGAAGCGTCTATATCAGCGCTCTTTTTACCGGCTTTTACGGTTGTTGCCGATGAACCGCTGTTTGATAAATCTACTTTAGCATTGTTTGAGGTTGTTGATGCACTACCAGAACCTTTTAAGTTTTCTTTATTGCTGATGCTAACGCTTTTTTTTGCGGCTACTGCTTTTCTGCCTGCGGTTGCAGTAGTTTTAACAGTAGCTGTTTTTGTTGCTGATGCTTTTGCAGCAGCAGTATTTGCTTTAGCGCTAACGTTAGCTGATGCATCATTAGCAGCATCCCTGGATAAAGTTACTGCACTACCTGCTACATCGGTTGCTTTATCTGCAGAACCACTTAAACTTCCTGAACCGGAAACTGCTGTTGCAACGGCTGCCTTGTTAGCTGCAGCATTCGCATCTGTACTTACTGCGGTATTAACATTGCTGCCAACGTTTGCTGCCTGGTTTACTGTTACGCCTTGTGCCTGACCTGCTGCTGCATTAGTAGCAGCTTGTGTTTGCACGGCGGTACGTACAGCAGCACTTCGTGCCTGGGTTACAGCCTGATTACTGATATTGGTTGTTTGTGTAACCGCTTTTTGAGCTACTGTTGCTGCGTTAACTGACGGCAAAGCTGTTTGGGTAACAATTTTTGTGGCTGTTGCCGCACCTACGTTTACCTGTGCAATGCTGGATTTTGTCGCAAATAATGCAGCAGTAAACAATACTGATTTAAATAAATTTTTCATTGTTGTGTCTCTTTTTTAGTTTATGTGTAATATGCTCAGGTCAATAAAACCGGCAAAATGACAACACATAGACAAAGGGTATGCCATTTGGGTAATTTGCACAGAATAAACATGAACACATGCTTCATTGTATATAATAGTATACAAAACCAGGCAGCAAGCCGACAGGATTATAAAAAAGAAAACAATTCAGGCATTTGCTTAACGCATATATTTATCATGGTTATGCTTACTTTAACTGTTGGTTTATAATTCACATCTGCTGTTTTCTGTTTTTATATTAATTAAATAGATGATCTGTCCTAATTTAGAGTAAAGCAGGGAGCAATAAAAGACTGGGATAGCAATCGCAAATACACACTTTTCTCACATGTGTAAAGAAAGTGTATAAAATTATACACTATTGGGTCAACTTCACAAAGTTGGGTCACATGTTAATTGCGAGTGCTTATGTTTACTTAACTGTTTATAAACCAATTATGAAAGCAAGGATACCTAAACCTATTAAGCATGTGCTTTTTATTGTAGTGACAATTGCCTTTAGTCATTTAACAATGATAAGTAATGCGCAAACCACAATAAGCAATGTGCAAACTTCTTTAAATTATAAGGCACCTAAAAGTTATAAGGCACCGCAGGATACCATACTAACAAAAAGAAGGCAAAACGAATCTCTCACAACATACCAAAAAAGCACCCAAATATTAAATACGGATTCGCGTTTAAAAGGTGCTGCAGTAAAAGCCGCGGAGTTGCTTAAAGATACCAGCAAGTACAATGCTAAGGCAGGAATACCATTAGAGCAACTTTTTCAAAAAGATGATTTGGAATACCTTGCTGGTAAAGGCGTTAATGATGTTATTGTTTTATTTGGACTTGTAAATGAATCGCTGCCTAAAGGACAATATATAGGATTTAAAACAGAACATGAGCAAAGTTCAACAATTGGGGAAAATCCTTTAGAATTGAAAAACCTTAGGGCTATGATAGCAGCAAAGCCGGCTACCATTACAAGTGATAAACAGCAATGGAAAGAGAATGTATACCAGGCTTATATGGCGCGTGACTACGGCACTAAATTGGAAAATACAATTACCATTACTTCTGCTACGCGTGAAATGCGCGAATCGCCTCAATTAACATTAATTGATTTTAATGGAAAGGAGATCTCTCTTAAAACTATGTTGCAGCTGCAAATGGCCCATATAAGTAATAACTATGATGCAGAAAAAGCGGCAGTTACAGAATTTCGTACCCATACTTTTCCAGGTGATAAAATCTCTAAGGAAAATGCGAATGAAAACTACAAACGAGCTCTTTATGAGTTAATGAGTTTACAGGAGGGCGACATTAATCGTCATCCGGCAAGTCAAAAAGTATTACAGGAACTAACAGATGACCTTAAAAAAGGGAACAAAAGCATTTTTATAAATGCATTGAAAAACAGTACTTTTTTTGATGCAAATGTACCGGGCAACCTTGGGCCAGTATTAGTAACAGAAAGCCAGGTAATAAGCCCAGGCCTGGTAATGAAAAATGCCAGCGCAAAAGCTATGGAGCTGGTGATGCTTGCTGCTTTACATTATGGAGAACGGGATGCAATGAAGCTGATAAAGCAGATTTTAAATGGCGTAGGTTCGGCACCGGCAAGGCAACAGGGTGGTTTTACACCCAAGCGTTTACATGAATTAACATACCATGGAACAGAAAAATATAAGTCGCTGGGATTTGGAGAAGACAAAACTCAAAACATGACCATTGCCGATCTGGTTCTTGTGGCGGTTGCATCGCCCGTTGCTCCGCAAGAAGAAAGTACAAAAGCTTTTGTGACCTTACAGCAGGTTGGAGAAAGTATTGTTAATACATATGTTACATTGGATGTACAGGAAACAAAAAACGCCGTACTGTTTAACCCCCGCATTAAAATAGGTAGCCGCCATACCGAATACAGGGCCGCTAATGATGCCGTTGACTACATTCCTGATTTTGTTAATGGCAAACCAATAGGCCAGAAAGGTTCCCGAGTAGTTCAAAACGGTATAGAGTTTAGGGTAGAATCAGACTTGTATTTTTCTAACTTAAATAAGATTGTTGAAAAAGGTGTTAAACCCGTTATTTTCCCTGAATTTGGAATAATTGTAGGGACAGGAACTCGTAGTGTTGGGTATGATAACAGTACCATGCCTGGAAAACATGGAACAGTACCTCAATTTAAAAATAATGTGGTTACATGGGGCGCTCATATTGGATTGAATGTTGGCCCGTTGGTATTCAGCGAGGATGCAACCATTATGTCTACAAAAAGCAATGATGATCCTTATGTAAGATTTTTTGATCTTTCAGAGGGAATGACATATTATCGTTATTCCTTACTTGCACATGTTATGAATTTGGGTTTTGGCGATTTTGAGCAAGGTAAAGGCGCATATTTTACATTGGATGCGGAATTTGCCGGCGAGACAAATAATGAGTGGTATCATGATATTACCCACACACAAAGTACAGGTATGCAAATTTATAGTAAAGAGTGGTGGCGCGACTATAACCGGTCTCATCCAAATGGGGTATTTAACCAACAAATAGCCACAAATATGATTGTTAATGGCGATGCAAAGGCCTCATATGCGGCAAGTAATTTTGCGGCAGTACATCTGGGTGTTTTAAAATCCGGCTTTCACCTAAAAGGGAGCTTAGGATTATACAATATATATAGTATGCCCAAGGATAATAATTTAGGTAAGATTTTTTTCAATACAGCTAAAGGGAACTTTTTTGCAGCAGTGGGCCTTGCTTATAACTTTGGTTCGGCAAGTACCGTTAAAAAATATAGGAAAAAAGAATCGTATCACTCAGTTGGAGGAAAGGAATCGCCTCATGAGATTGAAGAGTCATCAAGCTTTAAAAAATCTCAATTTGGCCCAAGAGATCATGCTATCTTCACTAATAAAAAGTCACGGATTAAACCGCCTGCAAGAGACACAACTACATTACAAAGTATAACAAAATAAGATTAAATGCCGGTACAAACAGGGAAAGACGCTATCAATTGCGTCTTTCCCGTATTATTAAACTCATTTAATTTAAGTGAATACTGTTAATCCCTTTTTCTAAGGCGGTATCTTGTATTCCTGGTATTGAAGAGCCTTCTACCCGCACTACAGTAATATCGGTCAGGCCAATAAAGCTTAATATGTGTTTTAAGTAAGGTTCAACAAAGTCAAATGGTTTCATTGGGCCATCTGAATAAATTCCACCTGATGATAGTGCTATGTACACTTTTTTACCCTTTATCAACCCTTCAGGGCCATTTTCATCATATTTAAATGTAACATGTGCTCTAACAATATGATCTATCCATGCCTTTAAAGCGGAGTGGATACTAAAGTTATACAGGGGAGCGCCAATTACTATAATATCAGCATCCTGTAGTTCTTTTATTGCATCTTCTGAATGTTTAATTGCTACTAAATTTTCAGGTGTTCTGTTTTCCGCCGGAGTAAAAAAAGAAGTAATATGAGCTTCTTCGAGATGCGGAAATTGCTTGTTTACCAGGTTGTTTTCTTTTACGGTACTGCCCGGATAAGCCGACTTTATCTTTTCAATAATAGCATTCCCTAATTTAATACTTAAAGAGGCGCTGCCTCTTGGACTTGAAATAATATGAAGGATCTTTTTCATCGTTTTTAATATTTGTTAGTCAAATCTATGTATATTTGGTTACAAAATATTAGTAGTATACAAAAGGTTAGTGGTATCATCTTGTATAGTATTTTATAAATCAATAAGTTATGGAAATGAAAGCTCCAGTTTCAAGAGAGGTATGCACAAGCAGGCTAACTTCTATAGGCGATGCACTTTATGTAATTGGCGGTAAGTGGAAGTTGCGGGTAATTGTAGCATTACACGAAGGCAATAAACGTTTTAATGAGATACAGCGCGCAGTTGATGGTATCTCTGCCCGTGTATTATCCAGCGAATTAAAAGAACTTGAGCTGAATGGTTTTGTTA
>JAQBNZ010000056.1 GCA_028288285.1 Mucilaginibacter sp. | reverse complement strand
ATCAGATAAGTTATACCCTTTTATTTTTTCACCATTTTTTAACGAGTAGCTACAATCGTTAGTGTTTATCCATTGGTTGTCTGGTGTTATAGAGAGTGTGTTTATAAAACTGTTAAACTTTATTTGTCGGCACTGTTTCACCGTGTCATTTTGCACCAGCAACTTTTTAACTATACCCGAAGGATTAGACATCATGTACACGGTATCATGGTAGGTGTTATTGGCCAAAAGGTAAACATTACCTGGAATTCGGTCGTCTCCGGTATAAGCTATCTTTTTTAGGCCGGTTGTTTCTTTATACGAATACCAGGTCTTATCACCATGAACCAATACCTGGTCTTTTAATACCGCAAGGCTTGATGTACTGGTGTTATTGATGATGTATTTTCCAGTTAAATTTCGGGTATTTAACACAAAAAGACCTTTGTCTGATGTTGCCAAAAGCTGATCGTGAAACAGGACCATCCTGGGATAATTGCTCTCATTTTTATAGTTATAGCTTTCTACCAGCGTTACGGTTTCATGATCGATATAAAAGATCTGTCCGTTGAAATTATTGAACCAGATCCGGCCGTAGTTGTCTTCCAGTAAATTGGTACACCCTAAAGAAATTTGACGCGGGCTGCTAAAATGAACGCAGTTAATACCATCGTATCGGGCTACACCAAAATCGCTGGCTATCCATAAAAAGCCATGTTTGTCTACATGCAGGTCATATATCTCTTTGGTCGGAAACTCAAATGCTTGTTTTATTTGGCTGTCCTGGGCTTTTAGTCCTGCGCAAATAAAAAGTAAAAGAACGATTAAATTAATCTTGAACAAAAACGATTTGTGCATGAGTCAGGTAAATTGCTGGTAAATGTATACATTTTCGTAAAAAAAGAAAGAAATCTTAATCCTGTTAAAACAAAAACCCCCTTAGCTGTAAGCTAAGAGGCTTTTTTGACTATGGGATTAGCTGTGGTCCGTTACTGTGATCGAACCAGCGACACAAGGATTTTGCAGCCTTTTGTCTGAGTAATTTTCTTTGGCCTCACAAATATCAGTATAGCTTTTTTGACCAGGTCGCCTATTTGAAATGGCTTACCAATCGCCGCGGTAACTCCAAATAAAAGGGATATTGCTAAATTTGCGGCAATGACTGACTTGAACGAATATGAATGCGAAATGTTGGATGCCATGTTGGAAGCCTTCGGCATTCCGGACAGCCTGACGCGCCTGCAATTACTGGAACTTTTTGATCAGGACGAAGCCTCAGCCTTTGCCATGGTACAGGTGCTGACGAGGGAGGGACTAATCGTTGAATCTGGTAAACATGGCGATTATGAGTTGCCGGAGAAACTCATCCTCAAGCCGAAGGGAGAAAAATTCCTGAAACAGGGGGGCTTTACCCGGCGCTATCAAATAGAGCAGCAAAAACCGGTTGAAGTTGGTGGCACACTTGCCAAATTACAGCAGCAGAACATGAGGCTGCAAAATCTTAAGCTGGCGAATGAAACGGAAATAAGCAATCTTAAAAAAATCATTAATGATCTGCAAACCCGGCAATTTATTTGGTGGGGGCTGATCGTAGTCGCACTGATAATAGGCTTCTTTATAGATCATGTATTCAAAAGCTGAAATAACTTCAAATCATATCATGCTAACAAAGAAAAAGCCTGGAACACCGCACCAAGAGGCAGCAATCATTGTAACAAAACCCGCTGCAAGGCATCTGATAATAAACGTCTGTATTCCTTACGGATTTTTGTAACACGTCAATTAAACTTCATATAAAATGGCCATCGACGAATCACAAGCCAAAGCAGCTAAAGTTGTTGGCTTCACTTACCTTTTCGCGCTTATCCCGGCCATCTTCGCCGAGTTCTATGTCCGGGCCCATTTGATCGTTTTAGACAATGCCGCGCAAACTGCATTGAACATTGTGGGGCACCAAAGGCTCTTTCGCCTTGGCACCGCAAGCAATCTCACCGTCTTCGCTGTCGATGTGGCCCTTATCACCGCGCTATATGTGGTCCTAAAGCCGGTCAATAGCAGGCTTGCCTTGCTGGCTGCAGCCTGGGGGCTGATCGAGACCACCATCCTGGTCGTCGTTACGCTGAACGACCTCGATGTACTGCGGATCCTGGGCGGCGCGCACTATTTGCAGGCATTCCAGGTAAGCCAATTGCAGGCCTTAGCGAGGCTGTCGGTCAGTGCGCACGATACTACGTATAACGTCGCATTGGTATTCGCGGGACTTCGAAGCACCACCTTCTGCTATTTATGGTTCCAATCAGGCTACATCCCGCGGGTATTGGCAGCCTGGGGAGTGCTGGCTTCCTTCCTGATGGGCGCGTTTGCCTTTTCGTTCATCATTTTTCCCGGGCTTGCCAGGGCCGTTCCTGTGGAGATCTACGGAGGGCCAATTTTTGTTTTCGAGCTGACAATGGGCTTTTGGCTGCTGTTTAAGCGGCTGCGGCCATCCGGTGTCACCGGGAGATAAATGCCCTCCTGCACCGGCGGGTAATTAATCATTGTAACATACCCACTGTATATCATCTGATTATTAACGCTTCCTGCCAAAAACGCTTTGCACGAATGATCCATCCCGAGATATTTTAAACGATAATAACCATGGAAAATTTAACTACTGAAACTTCCCGGCAGTTTTACGCGAAGGTCGCCGGCTTCACCATCCTTTTTTACATCGCGGTGGGTCTTACCAGTGTTACTTTGTATAGCCGGGCAACCGGCGCCGAAGGGACTAACGCCATTCTCGCCGACATCGCCAGCCACGCGACCGCCGTGGGCATGACCGTTATACTGGAGCTGCTCGAATGTTTCTCGGCCCTCGTGCTGGCCGTCACGCTGTACCGGCTCACACGCGACGAGAGCCAGGAGCTTGCTATGCTGGGCATGGTATGCCGCGTTTGCGAAAGCGTGCTGGCTGCCATCGGTATCCGCACTACACTGGCACTGCTGTGGCTCGCGACAGGCGGCCATGCCGCCGCTGCCAACGGCGCGCTCGGCGCCTTCTTATTGATGCCCATCCCGACCGCGATGATCGGTTCGCCATTTTTCGCCCTGGGGAGCATGATCTTCTCGTATCTCATGCTGCGCTCCCATATCGTCCCGGTCCCGCTCGCGGGGCTCGGCGTCGTCGCGTCAGCACTGCTCGTGGCGGGCGTCCCCCTACAGCTCGCCGGGTTCTTAAAGGCGCCGGTCACTATGTGGATATGGATACCGATGTTCGCGTTTCAATTCCTGCTCGGGCTTTGGCTGCTTATCAAAGGGGTCGCCACGCCCGCGTCGCGGCAACCGGCATGATCGCGCTGCTTCCCCGTGCGCTTAAGTGGCTGCGCTTTCCCGTCTTTGTTGGTGTTATCATCAACAAACCAGATATTCCAGCCGGAACAAACATAATAGAGGGTATAAGAATCCTGTTGGTGATAATACCAACAAGGACACAAGGGCACAAAGAAAATCCTATTTAATCAAATCTTAAATTCAATAAAATGAACCATACTAATAAGTTAGAAGATCTAAAAGTAAATGTAAAAATTAAATTAGCAGTATTATGAACATCCGTAATGTTCTGCTACATATATAAGACTATTTTGAATTATATGTTCCAAAAAAGGTTGAGCGTATAGTTAGTGGCGAAATTTTTTTATCTATACCGATGACGTTGTTTTATGGGGCATTGCTATTGATAATACCTGCATTGATGATTTCTTTATCAATTCTGGCATACGTGAAAAATCCATGATCGTAGCCTCTTTCATTGTCCTTTTCCTTTACTTAGTTCAGCTTTGTTTTAAGTTCCTCCACAGTATTTACACCAAGCACTTTTTTTACCCTTTCAAAATGTTTAAGAGAGATCAGTCGATTGAAAAAGTCAAAAGATTCGGTATAGTCGCTCCGGTAAACATAGATTTTTGGGAACCAGCTCCAGCCATTTAACAGTGCCACATAATGCGCCAGTAAATCGCCGTTGATAATACTTTAAGATGGATTAAGAAAGTCGTTTTATTCCGACAAAGAGTATTATAACTATCTGAAAATAAGTATAATAATATTACCTTTAGGTAACAATGTTATTGAAGCCTTGGGCTTTAAAAATCATCAATCTTAAAACGATGCAAGAAATTAAGGCCTTGATTATCGATGATGAATTCCAGAGCAGGAATTTCCTTATTAAAATGTTGCAACAATATTTCCCCGATATCATTGTTGCCTACCAGGCTGCCACAGTTGAAGAAGGATTGAAAGAGATAAAAAAGTATAGTCCCAATATAGTGTTCCTGGATATTCAAATGAAAGGCGAAACAGGGTTCGACCTTTTAAGCCGTTTACCAGAAATTAACTTTGCCCTCATTTTTACAACGGCATTTGATCAATATGCAATTAAGGCTTTTCGTTTTAATGCCATTGACTATTTGCTGAAACCATTAGTAACGGATGAATTAGTAGAGGCAATAAATAAAGTAATACAGGAGATGGCCAATGTGCCACATGTTTCAAAGGAACAGGTGCAGCAATTACACTATGACATACAAAACACTAAAAAAATTCATGATAAAATTGCAATACCAACAGCCGAAGGTTTTATCGTTATCCCGGTAAGCGAAATTGTATACTGCCATGCAGATGGCAACTACACCATGTTTTATCTTACTGATAAAAAATGCATCTTATCAAGCTTTAATCTAAAGCAGTATGACGAGATATTAACACTGCAATCTTTTTTCAGGGCGCACCGTTCTTACCTTATTAATCTCGAACATGTAAAAATGTACCGGAGGGGCGAAGGCGGCGAGATTGTGATGAGTAATGGGCATGAAATAGAACTTTCACGCACACACAAGGATGAATTCCTGCACATTTTAAAAATAAGGAAGTGAAAGTTTCACTTTTCCATACCCTCTTGAACTAACCTGAAAAAGACTGATTGACTTTAACGCAGATAATTTAGTTGGCCCAATAGAATATATTGATCTTAATGATGATGAAAAAAATCCAAGTGGCACTTGGGTAACTGTACGAATAAAACGAAAATTCCATTCCCCTTCGGGTTGATTTACTAAATCAAACAGCGGTTTCAACACCGTTATCGCGCTATTCACTAAATAGCGCTTTGCAATATTCTTTTCTGTATTACTTTTAAGTGTGGATTTTTTGATTGCTATACTGATGTTGCTTATTGCGATATTACTTGGCACTTTTTGGAAGGATATTATGAACTGGGCGTTTCTTAAAAAACATAAAGAGAAAAATAGCGGGATAAGGCCCCGAAATCATTATATATAAAGTCCATTAAATATTTACAGTTAACTAAATCAAAAAATATTTATTTACCTATCAATTCAGCGGTTAACCATTCTTTAATTGAAGAAATATGTTGGACTTTATATAAATCAACAGTCTTATATCAATTAACCATAAAAAAAAGGAGGACTTTATTATGCGACATGTCAAATTTCTCTCTGTAACAATCATGCTAAGTATGATTGCTATTTCCACAATGAGTTGGAAGCCCTTTCATAAACACCATAAAGTGAAACCGGTTACCATCACAGCAGTATATGATTTTTCGACATTTCCCAATGTTTCGGGAACATTTACTACAGGCGGAGCACTTTCAATTTCAGGGACTTCTACAATGAACGTTCACCCATATAATAATGGCACCAAAGCTCATTGCGTAGTTATATTGGTTACATCCAAAGGAACTATAACAATTCATCAGCAATGTAATCTAGCTGCGAACCACGGAAGGTGGGAGATTGTAAAAGGAACAGGCTGTTTTGAGGACCTTAAAGGGCATGGATCACTTACGATGCCGCCTAATACAGAAGCTATGACTGGAGTTATTAGTAGGAATAAAGAGTCGGAAGATCATGACTAATAAAAATCAGCGGCAATTTTATATTTGCACATAACCTCTAATAATCATGCGCTAAGTTGATAAAATCATCATTCTTTTTAATTATAGATTCCCATTACCAGTTATGCGAAAGCATTATTGGCTACAATTTAAGTATTAAATATTAATGAGGGAGGCTTGCGGCCTCCCTTTTATGTACATTTAAATTACTACACAATAAATTACTCAATGGTATAGCCAGCTCAGCCGACTAAATATCAATTAAAGATTTCCAGGTATCCAAATACCGAATTTTTAATTTTTACCGGAGAGGTATATTTATAAATCCTTGACTGCGATATGAAAAAAATCACGTTGCTAATCATTTTGATTATAGCATGTTATTGTTTTTCCTCTGCACAAACCACAACGGTTAAAGGAGTAATTCTTGATAATATGAATCAAATGCATCTTATAGATGCATCCGTTTCGCTACTACGGCAGAAAGATTCCGTTTTGTATAAGTTTACCCGCAGTGATGTTAATGGAGTTTTTGAATTAAAAAATTTATTGCCGGGGAATTATCTATTATTTATCAGGCAACCTTTCTATGAAGATCATATTGATCAACTGCAATTAAAGGAAAATTCTAAAATTAACATAGGATCTGTTAAAATGATTTTAAAACCTATTAATTTAAAAGAAGTAACAGTGCATCCACAGATCAATATAGTAAGAATAATAGGAGACACAATCGAATTTAATCCAGCTGGTTTTAAGGCGCGTCAAAATGCTTCAGTTGAAGAAATGCTTAAAAAATTGCCCGGTATACAAATTACCAAAGATGGCTCAATAACCGCAATGGGACGGGAAGTGAATAAAGTTTTAGTAGATGGGGAAGATTTTTTTGGTGACGACCCTGCTATCGCTACGAAAAATTTACAAGCTGATGCGATTTACAAGATACAGGTTTATGATAAGAAGAGCGATCAGGCAACTTTCTCTGGTATTGACGATGGATTACGATCTAAAACTATTAATCTGATATTGAAAAATAACATGAAAAAAACTGATTTCGGCAAACTTGATTTCGGGTACGGTTTAAATGATAAATGGGATAATAGTGTAATGCTCAACAGTTTCAGAGATAAAATAAAAATATCTGCTTATGGTTCTATGAGCAGCACCGATATTAATGGCTTGGACTTGCAGCAAGGAAATCAGTTTACTTCTGATTATGTTTCGGAAT
>JAQBNZ010000031.1 GCA_028288285.1 Mucilaginibacter sp. | reverse complement strand
TGGCGTGCCTTTATTAAGGCCGCTATACGCCCCGCTACTGCCAGTGATGCCGTCTGCTGGTCGTGGTAAACGCTTACCGGCAGCTTCTCGTAACGCGTCTCTTCTAATAAATTTAATCTTGCCATAAGGTATTATATATTGTAATATGTTAAATCTAAATATCCGAACAAAAAAAATCCCCACCGAAGCGAGGATCTTATTAACCGATTAACTATAAAAATTAAATCCCTCTTTAGAGGAGAAACAAAAATGCTTATTCAATGATTCAAATTCTATCATTAATACAAACTTAGTAAAGTTAATCCCAAATATAAAATACTTTTTAAAATATTTTAAAAAGATTATTTAAATGATTTCTCCAAATCTTTAATAATATAATCAGCGTCTTCCAAACCAATATAAACACGTATTAACTGGTGCCTAAAGTTTTGCTCATCATAATCAGCCTTTGCAATACCTGCTATTGAAGGGATAATTAAACTTTCGTGCCCTCCCCATGAAACAGCCATCAATATATGTTTTAACCCGTTGCAAAAGCTTTCGATCTTTTTTAAAGAAGAGTCTTTTAAAGTAAAGCTAAACATTCCCCCGCATCCGTTCATTTGTTGATGCGCCAGTTCTGCCTGTTTAAAGTCGGCATCAAAAGGCCAGAGAACTTTATCAACCTGTGGTTGTTGCTTTAACCAGGCTATAACCTGTTTAGTAGTTTCAAAACTGCGTTGCAAACGTAAAGGCAACGTTCGTAACCCTCTGATTAATAACCATGCTGAGTGTGGCGATAAAGTTGCGCCGGTATTCATAAACTCGTTATTGAAAATTTTTTCTATCAGTTCCCTGCTGCCTGTTACCACACCTGCCACCACATCAGAGTGTCCCCCAATATACTTAGTTGCAGATTGTGCCACCAGGTCAATACCCAACGCAATTGGTTGCTGATAAAGTGGTGTGCAATAGCTGTTATCTGTCATGGTAATAATGCCACGCGGTTTTGCAAGAGCAGCTATGGCATTAAAATCCTGCAGGTCGTAACTAAAAGTGTTAGGGCTTTCCAGGTAAATAAGTTTAGTATTGGGCCGAATGGCATTCTCAAAATTCTCCACCTTAGTGCCATCAACAAAAGTGGTAGCAATGCCAAACTTGGTCAGAAAATCATTGAAGAGCTTAACAGTCCAACTATAAGGATTTTCTACAGAAATAATATGATCGCCTTGTTTAAGCAACGACAAAATGGGCACAGTGATGGCTGCAATACCACTACTAAAAACCAATGCATCTTCGGCACCATCCAGCGCCGCCAGCTTTTTGCGCAGAATGTTTAACGTAGGGTTATGCCCGCGCGAATAAAGCAAGGCATCAAACTCGTTGCCCAGGCCGACCCTAAAATCATCAACCGTTTTAAAAGTAAAGTTGCTGGTTTGAATAATGGGCGGCGAAACTGCGTTAAAATAACCTTCACGCTCTTCGCCCAGTTCGTTTAATATATATGAAATATCCATGTTTAATTTACAGGTAGTACAGCCTTTTTATGTGCGCCAATGTAATAAATTATCAACCCTAAAACATAAGCGGCCAGGCAAAGCAAAGCCGCGTAAGGGTTTTCATTAAAAGTGATAAATATATTGATGGTTACAAACCAGTACGACAGGATAAAGATCAACGGTATTAGCGGAAACCACTTGATGGTATAAATGCTGCTTATATCCATATCCTTAGTTTTTTTCCGCAGGATAAATATGGCTACCGCCGCCAGCGACAGGCCAATAGTATCAAAAAACATTACATATTTGAGCATCTCACTGAAAGTGCCTACAAAAAATAAAATTATTAGTGCCGCGGCCACAAAAAAACTCATGCCAAATTCCTGCACCTGCGTTTTGGTATTGATCCTTTTAAATATGGGTGGCAAAATGCCGTCCTCGGCCATGGCATAGTACACACGCGGGTTTGCCAGTATATTCACATTCACATAAGCCAGTACTGACACAAACATGAGTATTGAAGTTATTTTATAGCCTGTAGCACCAAATATTACGCCGGCCAGCTTAGCTGCTAACGTATGTGTTTGCTGCAGGCCGCCAATGCCCAAAACGTGGTAATAGGCATAATTAATAGAAAGGTAGAGGGTAATGATAATACCCATTCCCATAAAAATAGCTTTGGGGATATTGCGTTTCGCATTAATGATATCACCGCCAAAATTGATGGTTTGCTGGTAGCCGCCGTAAGTAAAAAAAACCGCTACCAAGCTTAGCCCAAAAGCGGTTATAACGCTGCCATTGTGAGGCATGGCCGCTATAGTTGGTGATTGCACATCACTTTTAAAAATGACCGTACAAAGAATAACAATCATAATTACCTTAAAAAGAGTTAACAGGTTTTGTGCCCGGGCGCTTAGTTTTATCCCTAAAAAGTTTATTACATACAGCAGCAAAACCGTTAATATGGTGGTGAGCCTGGTACCGGTTGCATTCTGAAAACTTTCGGGTAGTAATATTGGGTTTATATATTCGGCACCAAGCAAAGCTACCGCCGCTACTGATGCCGCGTTACTTATTACCAATACCCAGTTTATCATGAAAGCGAACGCCGGGTGATAACAATAAGAAAACACTTTGTAAAAGCCGCCTGTAGTGGGGTAACGTGCACCTATCTCTGCAAAAGTGAGTGCGCCGCATAATGTAACTATGCCTCCAAAAATCCAGACTCCAAAAAATATCCAGGTGCTGCCTGCCTTAACTGCAACGTCGCTCGGGCTGCCGAAAATACCCATGCCTATCACCAGACTAATTACAATCATGGTGAGATCAAAGCGGTTAAGTTTTGGGATAATACTCATGTATTTAATTGTTGATTTTAAAATTTATATTTAATTAAATTTTATTTACTGTCTTAAATCGTTTAAATTCGATCATTGATTTTTTACTACCCTTTCTAATAAAAACTATTTTGAAGCAAATTAAACAAATATTACTTACGGCGATATTGTTGTTTTGCATTGCACGTGTTTTTGCACAGGAGAAAAAGCATCCTGTTAAAATAAAGCAGGAAGTAACGGCGGTTAAAAATATTCCTGTTATAAGTAACCAGCTAAATAATTTCCTGCTGGCAGCCGCGCAGGCAAATGTTTTATTTACTTTTCCGGAGGGGTTTAAAGAAATAATAGTACCCAATAACGAAGAATATTCTTTTGATTATGGCATGGAACTGCCAGACAAAGAGTTTGAAATATGGTTCAAGGTGAAATCACAAAAAGAGAACTATGCCAGTTATAAACAGTTGTTAAGTAACAAAAGCACCAGACTGGCTAACCCCGATTCACTTTATTCAAGATATGGCACAGCACAAGCCGCGGCCTTTACAGGACACGATTTTATTGTACGTAACATACCCCAGCGTATTTTGGCACGTTACAATGCGGATGCCGGTAAATCATATCTTTTAAACCTGCTTGATATGCCGGTTACCAAACATTACAAATATGCGTTATTGATAACCTTGCAAAAAGCCCAAACCGGCACTATACTGGCAGTTTGCTTTGCCAACGAAAAAGGTCCCGATTTTTTCAAGAACATGGGGATGGCCAAAAACTGCATAAAATTTAAACCATAGGCTTACAAATGTTAATAAGTTAACACATTTAAGTACAGATTTAAGTGTGGGAAATTTATTTTTGCACCCGGGGCGTTCCGCAGCCCGAACTTTTAATTGAAACATGGCAGAGAATACAAATTATAATGACGATAGTATACGTTCGCTTGATTGGAAAGAGCATATTCGCTTACGCCCCGGTATGTATATTGGTAAGCTGGGTGACGGCTCTGCCTATGATGATGGTGTGTATGTATTGCTAAAGGAAATTATTGATAACTCAATAGATGAGTTTGTGATGGGTGCCGGTAAAACCATTGAGGTTAGCATGAGCGATCACAAAGTTTCTGTTCGTGATTATGGCCGAGGCATCCCGTTAGGGAAAGTTATTGATTGCGTATCAAAAATAAACACAGGCGGTAAGTATGATAGCAAGGCTTTCCAAAAATCGGTAGGTTTAAATGGTGTGGGTACCAAGGCGGTTAATGCACTTTCCAGCTCGTTTACTGTGCAATCATACCGCGACAACCGTACCAAAATTGCTGAGTTTGAAAAGGGTGAACTGGTAAGGGAGGATCCTGAAAAGGAAACATCACAACGTAACGGTACTGCTATTAACTTTTTGCCTGACGATACCATTTTCCGCCATTACCGCTTTATCCCGGAGTTTGTTGAGAACATGATATGGAACTATGTGTTCCTTAACTCTGGTCTTACCATAAACTTTAACGGGCAAAAATATTTATCAGAACGCGGCCTGTATGACTTGCTTACCCGAAATGCCGATGCGGAGAACCTGCGTTACCCTATCATCCACCTAAAAGGAGAAGATATAGAGATAGCCATGACACACGGGCAATCATACGGCGAGGAGTACTACTCCTTTGTGAATGGGCAGCATACCACACAGGGCGGTACACACCAGGCAGCCTTCCGCGAAGCAGTTGTGAAAACTATCCGTGAATTTTATAAGAAAGAATTTGATGCATCAGATGTACGTGCATCTATTGTGGCTGCTATTGCTATAAAAGTGCAGGAGCCCGTGTTTGAGTCGCAAACCAAAACCAAGTTAGGCTCGCAAAATATTGGTCCGGATGGACCGTCGGTACGTGGGTTTATCAATGATTTCCTGAAGAAAGAACTGGATAATTATCTGCATAAAAACCCGGCCGTGGCTGATGCCTTGCTGAAAAGGATCTTACAATCTGAACGTGAGCGTAAGGATATTGCCGGTATTAAAAAACTGGCTAATGATCGTGCCAAGAAAGCATCATTACATAACCGTAAGCTGCGCGATTGTAAACTGCATTTTGATGATAACCACGAGCGCAAGCAGGAAACCACTCTGTTTATTACCGAGGGTGATTCGGCAAGTGGATCTATTACCAAATCGCGCGATGTGCAAACCCAGGCGGTGTTTAGCTTAAAGGGGAAGCCTTTAAACTGTTTTGGGTTAACAAAAAAGGTGGTTTACGAGAACGAGGAATTTAACCTGCTGCAGCATGCACTGAATATTGAAGATGGTATTGATGCTTTGCGTTATAACAATATTGTAATTGCTACCGATGCCGATGTGGATGGTATGCACATCCGCTTACTGCTGATGACCTTCTTTTTGCAGTTTTTCCCTGATTTGGTAAAAGCCGGGCACGTGTCTATTCTGCAAACACCGCTGTTTAGGGTGCGTAATAAAAAAGAAACTATTTATTGCTATAGCGACGAAGAACGCCGTAACGCCATAGCTAAATTAGGTGTTAAACCCGAGATAACCCGCTTTAAAGGTTTGGGTGAGATCTCACCAGATGAGTTTGGTTTGTTTATCGGCAAGGATATCCGCCTTGACCCTGTTTTTCTGAAGGATGCCAACATCAAGGCCCTGCTGGAATATTTTATGGGTAAAAATACGCCAACACGCCAACAACACATTGTAAATAATTTACGGGTAGAGAAGGACGACGAAAGCATAAATCCATTGGTTGCCGAAGACGTTGAAAGTGTTGCCTTACCTGTGGCCGTGTAATTTGTTTTTTATAAATATAACACCTATCTTGTATCCCCTTCTTTTTTGAAGGGGTACAAAAATGATAGAACACGAAATAAAAATAGCCTTTAAAGAATTCGACTCCGTTGATGAGCTAACCTTTCAGGACCATAACTTATGCCTTGAAGCCGAAAAGGCTTTAACATCATCACATTCACCATATTCAAAATTTAGGGTTGGGGCGGCATTGTTGCTTAAAAGCGGTAAAATATTACATGCCAGTAATCAGGAGAATGTAGCCTACCCATCCGGCCTGTGTGCAGAACGGGTAGCCTTGTTTCACTGGGGTGCCAATCATTCTGATGACCCAATTGTGAGCATGGCAGTAACCGCTCACACAAATGATTTTCCTCTTTTAAAGCCGGTTACATCATGTGGCTCATGCCTGCAGGTAATGGCCGAGTGCGAAAAAAGACAAAACAGCCCGTTAAAGGTATTGTTATACTGCATTAATGGCCCGGTTTGGGTAGTTGATGGTGTGCAAAGCCTTATGCCGTTTATGTTTTTTGAAGAAAGATTAATACAAACTACATGAAAATAAAACTCTTACTGCTTTTCATTTTAACAACAGCAGGTATCACCGCCCACGCGCAACGGGGCTTTCCGTTTGATAATGAGATAAGAGATTTTAAAAAACAGGACAGCCTGCACATGCCGGCAAAGAACGGAATCCTGTTCATCGGCAGTTCATCTATCCGCAAATGGACAGATCTGGAACAGCGCTTCAGTAGCCAGCCCATCATCAGGCGCGGGGTTGGGGGCTGTACACTGGAGCAGTTGGTTGATTATTATACACCATACATCCTGTTGCCTTACCAACCGCGCAAAATATTCATATATGCCGGCGAAAATGATATAGCGGCAGGTAAAAGCGGCACTTTTGTTGCAGATGAATTTGTAAAGCTTTGGGGTATGCTGCAGGCAAAGTTGCCAAAGGCCGACATCTATTTTATGTCGGTTAAACCCAGTCCCAGTCGGGCAAAGTTTTGGCCAGAGATGAACATCGCCAACAAAAAAATTAAAGCTTTTTTAACCGGTAAAAAGCAGGGCCATTATATTGATATGGCAACGGTTATTCTCAACCCAAAAACCACACTGCCAGATTCATCCCTGTTTGAAGCCGACCTGCTGCATCTTAACAGCAAAGGTTATGATAAATGGCAGACCGTGTTACAGCCGCTTGTAAAATAAAAAAGGGTACTGGCTTACCTCCAGTACCCTTACTTAAACACTAAACTAATTAACTAATAAAAATCTTATTTAAAAACACTGTGAACGTTGGTGATTTTCCAGCCGTTGGGGGTGTTGGCAATAGTTACATAATTACTGCGCACAAAGTTCTCAAATTTCATATCCACACGTATTACAGCAACATCATTACCGCTTTCAACCACATGGGTACTTGTGGTACATGCCTGCTGTATGTTTTTTATTTTCTTCATAAAATCAACCATTTGCTTTTTGTCAAAGCATAATATATTTGATCCTCGCAGCATGCTAAATTTTACCGATTGGTCAAGTACATCACTAAAGCCATCTAATTTGCCCCGCGTCATGGCGTTAACGTAAGTATTAACAGCGTAGGTTTTGGTAAGGTTTTCAGGTTTCGGAATAGGGTTTGCTTTTGCGATGCCGCAAACAATTAATAAAACTAAGCCCAACATAATAGTTTTCAAAGTTTTCATATTATATAATTTAAAGGTTTATAACTAAATTGTACAACTATAAGATGTAAGCGGTTCTGATATAGTTACAGTTTGAAGTGTTAATTTTTCGTATTTAACAAACATTTAACATTTGCCTTTTCTACAGACTATATTTGGACTATGGTTGATTACAATACCATCATTTTACAATTTGGTGAGCAGGGCGAAAAAACCGGCTGGACCTACATTGAAATTCCTGCCGATGTGGCTCAGGAAATTAAACCGGGCAATAAAAAATCTTTCAGGGTACGGGGCTGGCTGGATGAATATGCCGTTACCGGTATGGCTTTAATGCCTATAGGTGAGGGTAAATTCATTATGGCATTAAGGGAAGAGATTCGTAAAAGTATCCGCAAAGGCAGAGGTGCCATGCTGCGGGTAAGGTTGGAGCTTGATACTGATTATAAAGTTGAAATGCCCGAAGATTTGCAGGAATGTTTTGAGTTTGAGCGGCCCGAGGCGTTTGAGTTTTTTAATGGCCTTGCCAAATCGCACCAGGGCTATTTTATTAAGTGGATAAATGATGCCAAAACAGAACAAACCCGTGCCAACCGCATAGCCAATACCATTAATGCTGCAGTTAGGCGGATGGATTACGGAATGATGTTACGCGAACAGAAAAAGCTGAGAGAATAACGCTCATAATTATAAAATAAAACCATCTCATCTATGGCTAAAAGAAAAGGTTATATTTGTCAACCTAATTAACTTATCCTTCAATGCGATCTAAAATTATATTTTACTCATTTTTAATAATGAGTGCATTCACAATAGCTTCATGTAAGAAAAATGATGCTGAATTAAAGCAAGAAATAGCCCAATTAAGTAGTAGGGTTTCTAATATTGAAAATCAGCTTAGCTTAATAAACACTAGTCTTGCTACCTTAAAAGAGCAGGGGAAATTAAATACCGAAGAAGTTAGTGCTTTAAAAGCGCTAACAACAAGTCTGTCAAACCTTACAAACGACATTAAAAATAATGGCGCTGCAAACTCCACCGAAATAGCCGCTTTGAAAGCTTCACTTGTGTTAACATCAACTGTAGTTCAATACGACGATTTAAAAACTACACTTGCACAATTAACTGATCTTGTAAATAAAAGTTATTCAGAGCAACGGATTACGGCTCAAACTACTACCGCATTACAAGATGGTATCACACAATTGGCGGCCGACTTGGACAAACTAAAAACCACCGAAAGTAATATAGAATTGTTTGGTAAAATTGAAAAGGGCGCTTTTGCAAAAGGCTCCTTATTATATCTCTATGAAATGGACGGTAACCTGTCGCAAACTGGTAGAAGTTTTAATACCAGCATTACCGATAATTATGGTTCATTTGACTTTAGAGTGAATAATTTAAAAGGTAAAATCACCCGGGTTGTTGCAGATGGTTTTTATTATAATGAGGTGTCTGGCAAAAACTCTCCTTCAAGAATTTCATTAACAGGAATAACAAGAATAGACTCATCTGAAGTAATGAACGTAAACGTTTTGACGGATGTGGAAAGACCGCGTGTGGAATATTTGATGACTCACGGAAAAACTTTTGATCAGGCAAAAACACAGGCGATCACCGAAGTTTTAAATGTTTTTGGTATTGAAAATCCAGGGATTAAACGATCGGAGAAAATTAATTTAATAGGTTCGGCTAACAGGAATAATATTTTGTTTGCAATATCAACTTTGCTGGTTGGTTATCGTACAGACAGCCAACTAACAGAGCTGTTAAATGATATCGGCGAAGATTTGAAAACCGATGGTATAATGAATGACAATACCATTGGTAATGATATTGCCACACATTTATATTATATGGATACAACCGCTGTTATTAATCAAATTAAAACAAAATATGCGGCCTTTTATCCTGATTCTATATTGAGCAAAATTAATCTAAAGTATATTAAGACTTTTCAGCAACAAACAAATTATACTAAAAATTATAACCTGATTGAATATCCCAAAATTCCTATAAGTGCAAATTATCAATTAAATATTTTAGACCCCGATGTGACCTCCGCTCATACTAATCAATTTGAGTTAACAGCAAATTTAAAAGCTACCACATTAAAATTAAAGATAGAGATTTCTATAGATTTTGGGACTAACCCTACTCCCGTGTTTTATTTGAACTATGGTAATAATACTAATTGGAGCGCAAAATATAGTGCTGACAGAAAAACAATGACATTTGAAACTTCAACCCCTGGGATAAGTACTTGCGGTTTTTCGTATCAAACTCCTGATTACAGTGCGAAGTTTAATATTAAATATTACGAAAACGGTTCAAGCACACCAACACAAACTAAAATTTTAACCGCTTCTGTCAATTAAGAAAAACCACTATAGTTTTTTTTTAAAAAATATCTTAACTCCTAAAAATGAGATTTTTGGAGGAATTTTTAAATAAACAAAGCCCGTTGTTGGCGGGCTTTCGTTTTTATTCTGTTGTTGTGTAACTGCGGCTGTAGTCTATCCACTTTATTATTTTGCCAAACTTTAATTGAACATCGTTATAAACCTGCAGCGAGTCGGCTTTACCATCACCATCTTCCCATTTTTGTTTATACCACATACTCACCCATTCTTCATTTTTATCTTTATCAATTATTGACTTCCAATCTTCCATATCAATGTGCATGTTTTTACGTAAATCCATTTCCTCCTTAATTGCCTTTAAAAATCCCGAACGTTTCCCTTTAAATTCACCGCCTTCGTAGTATACATGAACGCTATCGGCAATTAAGCCCTTCATGGCAGTAGTATCGTTATTTTCAAAAGCTTTAATGGCATTCAAAGCCGCTTCCAAATTGCGCGGGTCGGGGTTCATTTCCCAGGTACGCTGCTTCTTTAAAAAATAGGGTAATGTCGTATCGGCCTGTATAGTGGCGGCTTCTGCAGTAGGTTTGGCTTGGCAGGCTACCATTAACAATGGTGCCAGAAATAACAGGTGAATCCTCTTCATCTCTTTGATATTTAGGTGTTTATAATTAATTTAAAGATACTATAAAGAACTCATTACTTATACCTTATCTCTTTTTTTGGTCATTAATTGTTACCCATACATTCAAATAATATATTTAAGCTTCTGTTTTTAATTAATAACCTTCAATGCCGTTGTGTGCATAAAATCTGCATATCTGCACATTTACATATCTGCGTATTTGCCTATCTTTACCCATCCATAATTTTTTTTAGCTAACGAATGAGCGACGATCTAAGCAATCCTGATATTCCTGAAAATAACGAAGACAATAAGCTTCATAAAATTACTTCTCTTGACGGACTGTACGAGAACTGGTTTCTGGATTATGCA
>JAQBNZ010000029.1 GCA_028288285.1 Mucilaginibacter sp. | reverse complement strand
GAAATCCTAACATGAAAAACAATATTGCCTCTGCAATTAGCCCTATAGAAATAAATGTACCGCCATAAGGCCAGTGCTGAATTTTAAACAATAATCCGATAATAACTACGGCAGCTCCCCATGACACTACGTTAGTAATTCCGTAACCTTTTTTCTTACCAGCCATAAATTTTTAGAAAATAATAAATTTTATAATTTGTTTGTTTTGTTTGTTAACGTTTGTCCTTAATATCACGACCCAGGAAGTGAGTTACACAACGGAAACCGATATAAGATTTTGCCGTGTCCTGGTATTCAAAGGTGCGGGTAGAATTTTGAAGGAAGTAACCAATATCTTTCCATGAACCGCCGCGTACTACTTTACGCTTAAGCACTTCGGCATCATTGGCCTTAGCTTCATAATTAAATGTAGGAGATAAATCATGAACGAATGTTGAGGCAGACTCATCATAAGCTGATGCTGTCCACTCGGCTACGTTACCTGCCATATTATATAAACCAAAATCATTTGGGAAATACGATTTTACGTTAACTGTATATGCCGCACCATCATCAATATAATTACCACGACCAGGTTTAAAGTTAGCCAGCAAGCAGCCTTTAGCATTTTTTATGTACGGGCCACCCCATGGGTAGTCAGTACCAATTCTGCCGCCACGTGCAGCGTATTCAAATTCAGCATCATTCGGTAATTCAAAAGGCAGGATATCATCTTGCCCGCGTGAATGTTTATAACCATTGTTTAAACGGGTACGCCAAACTGAGAATGCCCTTGCCTGGCGCCAGGTTACACCAACAACAGGATAGTTACGATATGCCGGGTGAGAGAAATAGCCTTCAACCAATGGCTCATTGGCCGCATATGAAAAATCATTTAACCAAACCAATGTATCCGGATATACGCCAACAGTATCACGCAGTATAAAGTCTGAACGTTTTTTAGTTTTATCGTTACGATAATTTGAGGCTTCGCGATACGTAAATAACGCGTAGTTATATTTTAATAAACGCACATCTATTTCGTTACGGTCAAAAACACGATCATCACCCTGGTAATATAATCCTTGTAGTTTTTGAGCATTTGCGGCGGCATTTTTTCCTTTAACACTAAAAACAGGATTTTTTTCTACATAGTTCCAATTGATATATTTTTTACCATTAGGATCACGAGGCGCGCCTTTTTTTGGCTGCAAGTAATATTTTTGATCATTAATGTAACTGCTGATAGCAATGGAATCGCGCACCCAAAATACAAACTGTTTGTACTTGGTGTTTGATATTTCGGTTTCGTCCATAAAAAACGGAGGAACAGTAACCTGCTTAACCTGAGAGGTTTGCGCAAATGTAACATCCTGGTCTGTTTGGCCCATTAAAAACGTACCGCCTTTAATATAAACCATGTTTAAAGGTGTAGTAGCCTTGAATCCATGAGCGTTTTTTACACCCGTTACTTCACCTTTGGTGCCTCCTCCTCCTAAGCTACCACAGCCGGATAAAGTAACGCCCGCTAAAAAAATTATTAAAAAGTAAACTTTTTTCATCTTTATACAAAATCAGTAATATGTTATCACTCTAATACATAACACAACGCACCCCCTAATATATCAATTTTAGTCTACGTCAAGCAAAAAATGTTTTTCATCATCAACAATGAAACATTATTGAAACATTATTTGTTTAAAACTAAACATAATATATTAATGATATTAAACAATAAAATACCATAATTAATAGGTTATTTATTGCTAATATCTTAACCTTATACGTTAAAAATATATAAAAGTTGCAAAGTAGTTTAAGTTAGTCTAATTATTTATTGACTTGCTTAACATATTGATCTATAGCCATTGTCATTGAGGGGGCAGCCGGGGTAGGTGCCGGAATATCCAATATTAAACCTGCCTGTAAAACAGCTTTATGAGTGGTAGCTCCAAATGCGGCAATACGGGTGTTATTCTGTTTAAAATCAGGAAAGTTTTGATATAATGACTGTATACTTGACGGGCTAAAGAATGCTATAACATCATAAAATACATCTGCCAGGTCACTCAAATCGCTGCATACTGTACGGAATAGTACCGCAGGGGTAAAATTGTATCCGTTATCCAGTAAAAACTTTTGGGTTTCTTCTGCAGCAACGTCAGAACATGGGTAAAGAAATTTTTCGTTATTATGTTTTTTCAGCACCTCGGCCAGGTCGGCAGCGGTTTGCTTGCCAAAAAATATCTTCCTTTTACGATATTGAATGTATTTTTGCAGATATAAAGCAATGGTTTCTGAAAGGCAGAAATATTTCATCTCCACCGGCACTTCAAACCGCATCTCTTCGCAAATTCTGAAAAAATGATCTGCAGAGTTACGACTGGTAAAAATTACCGCTGTAAAATCGGCAAGATTGATCTTTTCCTTACGGAAATCTTTTGCCGGTACGCCTTCCACGTGAATAAATGACCTGAAGTCAATTTTCAAATTAAGCTTTTTAGCCAGCTCAGCGTAGGGATTTTTATCGTTCTCAGGTTTTGGCAGAGTAACTAAAATACTCTTAACCTTTTTCTTTCTATCTTCCAATGCTTATACGTGTAAACTACTTAAATCCTATATTCAGTGCCTTAATCAGTATTAATATGGGGCAAATT
>JAQBNZ010000018.1 GCA_028288285.1 Mucilaginibacter sp. | reverse complement strand
AATGACCGTAAAGGAGACCTGGACACATTGGCCACCATGCTCGATATTCCGGTTAAAAACATGGGGCCTGAGCGGTTAGACAGCCTACAAACCATTTTGGAATATTTTAAGGGCAAAAGTTTATAATCCGTTTGCCCTGACAGTGATCTCGGCTATATCTAATACAGTAATTTCCTGCTCTTTGTCCTTGTTTTTTACGCCATCACTCAGCATTGTCATACAAAACGGACAGGCGGCTGCCACTACCTGCGCATTTATGGCTATTACCTCTTCAATACGTTCTATATTAATGTCTTTTTTACCCGGTTCAGGTTCCTTAAACATTTGGGCGCCGCCCGCACCGCAACATAAGCCGTTTGATTTGCAGCGTTTCATTTCTACCAATTCGGTATCCAGTATTTCCAGCGCTTTGCGTGGTGCTTCATAAATATTATTACCACGGCCCAGGTAGCAGGGGTCATGATAAGTAATACGCTTGCCTTTAAAGCTTTCACCGCCCTCGGCTTTTAGCTTACCTTCATCAATTAATTGCTGTATCAGTTGTGAATGGTGGATAACTTCATAATTACCACCTAAGCCCGGATACTCGTTTTTAATGGTATTAAAGCAATGCGGGCAGCCCGTTACAATCTTTTTAATATGATAGCTATCCAGCACCTGTATATTGGTTAGGGCTTGCATTTGAAACAAAAATTCATTGCCCGCACGTTTAGCGGGGTCACCGGTACAGCTTTCTTCTGTGCCTAATACAGCATAGCTGATACCCACATGCTGTAATATCTTACAGATGTCCCGGGTAATTTTTTGGGCCCGCTGGTCAAAACTGCCCGCACAACCAACCCAGAATAATATTTCGGGCGTTTTACCCTGAGCAGCCATTTCGGCCATGGTAGGTACTTTTATTTCGAATGTCGAATTTTCCATTTCGGATTTTTAAATCGTCAAAAACTGCTTACTGCCTACCATTAGCTATTAGTCCAATTCATCCTGTCAGCATTGCTATATTTCCAGGGGGCGCTGTTGTTCTCCATATTGCCAAACATATTGTTCAAACTGGCTGGAGCCTTTGATTCTTCCATAACTATATAGCGGCGCATTTCAGTTATAATTTCCAGTGGGTTGATGTTTACCGGGCAAGCTTCCACACAGGCGTTACAAGTGGTACAAGCCCATAATTCTTCACGAGAAATGTAATTATCAAGCAGCGCTTTATCATCCTTGTAATCCTTACCATGTTTGTCAATATTATTCCCAACTTCGGTAATGCGGTCGCGGGTATCCATCATAATTTTGCGTGGCGACAATAGTTTGCCCGTTATATTAGCCGGGCACACCGATGTGCATCTGCCGCATTCAGTACAGGTATAAGCCTCCATCAGGTTTTTCCACGTTAAATCAGTCACATCCTTAGCCCCAAAGCGAATGGTCTCTGTGGGGCTTTCTGGTATAAATGAAGGATCAAGCATAGCCTTAACTTCATTGGTAACCGACGCCATATTTGAAAACTCCCCTTTGGGTTCTAATTTGGAATAATAAGTATTAGGGAAAGCCAACAAGATATGAAAGTGTTTAGAATAAGGCAGATAATTTAAAAATGCCAATATGCCTGTAATATGCAACCACCAGCACAACCGCTCAATAAAGGCGAGCGAATTGGCATTGTTTGGCAAAAGAGGCGCTATAAATGAGCTTACCGGGAAACTTCCGGCTTTGATATAATGACGAAAATGTAAAAGCTGCAATTTATAATCAGCGGCGTTCATGGTTAAAAAAAACGTCATGAGGCATATCTCAATGCATAGAATATAATTAGCGTCAGACTTTGGCCATTCCGTCATCTCTATGCCGCTAAAACGCTTTAAACGTATAATGTTACGCCTTGACAGGAAAACCACACAAGCTATCAGCACTAATATGGCTAATAGCTCAAACCCGCCAATTAATAACCCGTATAAGCCGCCCAATGGTTTTGAAAAAATGCGATGCGAACCAAATATGCCATCGATCATGATCTCCAGCACCTCAAGGTTAATGATGATGAACCCAACATAAATAAAAAAATGCATAATAGCGGCAATTGGACGCTTAACCATTTTGGTTTGTCCTAAAGCAACCTTAGCCATTATTTTCCAGCGTTTAGCAGGTTGGTCAGAACAATTAATGCCCTTTCCTAATAAAATATTACGACGAACCTTGCCTGCGTTTTTAGCAAACAAGTAAACGGCGGTTGCCAGTATGATGATAAATATAACTTGTGCTATCATTATGTATGCATAGTAATACTCAAAGTTAGCAGAATTGTTGTAAGGTTAAAATTAAGTTGAAAAGGTTATAAAGGTTGTAAGTGTTATACAACTGAATTGTTTTTGGTTGTTTTAATTAATGATTTTAAAATGTAATAGCCTTATTAACAAGGAACAAATAAACACAATGCACCTTTTTTCAAAAAAAAATAACAGGATATAAAAAAAACGCTACATTTGCAGTCCTTAAACGGGCGGTATCATAGCTCAGTCGGTAGAGCAAAGGACTGAAAATCCTTGTGTCGCTGGTTCGATCCCAGCTGATACCACAACGATTACCAGGCCTCTTAGTATTCTAAGAGGCTTTTTTATTGCCTAAAAGTGCCATTCTAGTACTTAAATGCGGATTTTTAATCTTGTTGATTGAGTAATTGTTTTTGTTTAGCGGTTTGTTAATTCTTTACTTTCTGTTTCGTTTTTAAGGATTTTAAAGCGTTTTTGGCGCAGTTTTGGCGCAGTTTTAAGCTAAGTTAAGAGATAATAATTATGTAGCCTAATCAGGTTTGGTGCGATCAAGTGCAAAAGGAAAAGATATAAATGGATTGTGCGTTGAAATGCGGGTTTATGCTCGGCAAGCTTTTGCACGCTTCAGAAGCACCAGTCCTAACTTCGCTTTAATAATTATATAATTCCCATTTCCATTAATTTCTTAAATACTGTCTTTATATAGGAGATTACAACCTTTTGAAATTTATTGGAAATGTTTAGGTAGTGAAGCTGGTAATGCATTCTAACCTTCCTTTTATAAGGTTAAGTTTCGATTTTAACGTTGTTATTTGGCAACGTAACCTTATAAAAGATGAGCCAAATAAGCCTTAAACCTCGGTTTGCACATACCAATTCCTTGCCGGCACATTTTATTTCCAGTTATTCTAGTATAATACCCGTTGATTAAAAAATGTGCTAGCTGCTGTATAAATACCAGACACTTATTTTCAAACCTCTACTTTATAAGGGTAAAATGTATAAATGTCTGGAAGTAAAAACGTGCTTAACTTCTAAAAAACAACGTATCTCGATGCTGAATCCGAATTCCGTAACGCAGATTAACCCGATATAAATGGCTGATAAATAGCTATTAATGGCTATTGTCCGGTACTAACCAATCGATTAATTTTATGAAACCATTCAATATTGAAATGCAAGATTTTTAAATAGAGCAAAGCTTTAATATTCAACATTAATTGGAAATTTTAACTTTAACCCACTATCAAAATGAAACCTCCAATTTATTCGATCTGCCTTGATGGAAAATTGTTTTGCCTTGTATTAGGTCTGTTAACATCAACCGGATTACTTGCACAAGACAATCCTACCGCTGAATATTATAACTTTAAGAGTACAGCAAGTGTTATTCGAATTTATCAAAGTAAAGTAGTCGACAATCATGTCACCAATGAGCCTCGACTTGACGGTATAACCAATATTTGGAATTTTAACAAGAAATTTAACTATTACTTTAAAAAGGACATAACCGTAATAGGAAGTGATGGTCAAAAATATGTTCGCTTTACAATCCCAGCAGGCGTACGATGGGATCCTGTAAAAAAAGGCATACTCATCGAAGAAGACAAGTTAAAAAACTATGATAATCCGGCTCCTTGGATTCACGAGGCGGATTTTGTAGATAGTCAAGATTTTAATTCTTGGCTATGGATTTCCGAAGTGGATTTTAATGCCCTTAATCAACCTTATTATCCTACATTTCACGGGACATGGTTTTTTTCAGGAATAACAACTCCTTTTAAGTATCGTTTCGCGGCAGGCACACACGCAAACGCACTAGTAAACGGCGATGTAAATTTGGGTACAATAGTTGCTTGGCGCTTTATAAATCATAGTGGCTCCAGTGGGTTGAGCATTGGCCCTTTTTTAGGGGTCGGCTCGTTGTCAATGACTTCGTCAAATAATATTAATTCAACCATCACCAGTACGAGTAACATTTCAAATTTTGCATTTAACTACGGTGGAGGTGTTGTGTTAGACGTTGATAAGAAGTTTCAGATGGGTTTGCTAGGTGGTTTCGATCATGCTACAGGCGATCTTGCGAACGGTTATCTTTACCAAGATCGGATGTGGCTTGGGTTCTCATTCAATTTTAAATTTTTGGATTTTGGAACTACAGCCAAAGACACTCAAAACACATCCAAAGATAAGGGGAAAGCAGCTCAATAAGTAGGTTTAGAGTGGCTTGTCTTTATAAAACTCCGCCAAAATAATATGTAATTCTGGTCTATTGAGTTGTATATCGTTTGGAGAAATGAGCTTGCCCCATTTTCCACGGCTGCTGGTAATCATTGCCCCTGCCTCACCGTGTCTTTGCCCATAATCTTATTAAGTTTATGTGCCAATGTCTTTAGTTCTGTTCCCTTTTAAAAAATGAAGCAAGTAATATTAAATAATATATTAGCTGATTATTTAATCGTATAAATACACGCAGCCGACACTTCGAGGAATAATTTATAGCCCGTCTACCGTGCCACGAAAAATACAATATCTATATCGTTTCATAAAATGGCAATTAATATGCAAGGTTTTTAAAAAGACATTCGTATTAAGTTCACTCCACATAGCAAATTAATGTTAATGAAGGGCTTTCATGCATTAAGCGGAAACTATTATTTTGGAATGTCAGAACGGGACGTTATGCCATTTGTATTACATTTATTATGCCCGGGAAATTTATTCGTCGACATTGGCGCTATTGGAGGAACATACACGATTTTGGCCTCAGGAGAAAAAAAGCTAAGGCAATAATTTTATAGAATGGATAAATGACGTAATGATATCCTGGACGTTGCAAGATTACAATTATGACGGTACTGAAAAATAGAATTAATTATGGTATTTAGAAAGCATTCGTGAAGAATGAATAACGGCGCATTTTATTTCCTGTTATTCTATTATCATACCCTGTGAATTTAAGATTGATCACTTAACGCAACGCTACTAAAAAAGGATTGTTATATGCTCGTTTCGCAACCTACAACTTAAAAATAAATCAGTTCGAAAAACAACAAATTTTAAACAACAAATTTTGGACTTTATAGAGGTGAAAAAAACTTGAATTAAACTTTTTTTTAATTCTACCAACTGTATGAATAGCTATAAGTAGCTATTGCGCAATGCTCTTCTTAACTCATAAATTGCACTATGAAACACTATATTATTACAAACAGGTCTGTTTTAAGTGATGGAAATGGAGAAGAGTATATTAAAGAAGATGGTGGAGAAGAGCCAAGTGAGTATTTACGTTTTGGAGAATTTGACTCTATGCTATTTAAAGTCACTAACGCAAGAGCATCTGTAAAGCTATTTGCAGATTTACCTTCTCCTAAAAGAGTAGCTGCTACGCAGTCAGGTGGGCCAATTCCTTATTTTAAAACTGATGTTGAAAAACCAACAGATCAATTAAGTGGCTCTACTAGAACTTTTGCTGAATTGTATAATGCAATGATAGGAAAAGAAGGTGGCGATCTATTGTTTTTTGTTCACGGTTTTCATACAAACTTAAATGGTGCTCTCCAGAGTGTATGCGACTTAGAAAACCATTATATCAATAAAGATAGTCCAATTAAACATATTGTAGTTTTTACGTGGCCGGCAATGAACAAATTACTACGCTACCGTAGCGATGCAAGAGATGCAGAACTGTCTGGATTTACGCTTGCAAGGTGTTACCAAATGCTGATAGATTTTTTCAGAGCGTTATTTTTAAAAGACTATGATAGTCCTCCGCTTGATCCCTGTGGTAAAAACATTCATCTACTAGCTCATAGCATGGGTAACAGGGTAATCGAGAACATGATGATCGAGTTGAACAGGCAAAAAGGAGATAATATTACAGCTTTATTTAAAGAAGTTATTCTTGCCGCTTCCGATGTTGATTGGCAAATATTTGAAGATCCAAGAGCATTTTATAGTATTGTAAACATCTGTCAACGAGTAACTGTTTACTATAACACTCGTGATCTTGCCCTTGTAGTATCCGAAACAACGAAAAATGCTTATAACAGATTAGGTAAATTTGGATTTAGAGATTGTCATAAAGTTCCATCTCATGTTTATAGTGTTGATTGTTCTGGTTTAAAGGATCAGTCTACATCTGAAACTGAAATAGTACAGCATTGGTATTATAAGGAAAGTCCTAAAGCAGTCATTGATATTATACAAGTTTTAAAAGGTAAAAACGTTGAGGATTTTATACCTGATTTAAGAACTGCAATACCAGGCAATGCTATACAGTACCGAATAAAGTAAAGACCCTAAAGGCTAGTACACTATTTTACTAAAAGGTATTAAAATTAACTAAAAGAATTACCTATACTTAATTTTAAGGCACTTAACTTTCTCGCCATGATTTACACACTGTTTACTTTTTCGTTCCTTGTTTATCTTTATTTGAACTGGGAAAACTTCGTTTACTACAATTATGAATTTGCTTATCCAACCCAAAAATCGGGTAAACTAAAGCCAGATGTTTCATCGGATTCCATCAAATTCAGAATGTGGTTATATCATTTCATTCGTCGTAAGAAGCCGGACTGGGTAATTGCGCCTAAAACACCGAAATGGAAAATCGCTATAGTGAATGGTCTTGGGCATTTTATAGGCATTTTTTGTTGCGTTGCATTTGCCTTTTGCATTTTACAATTTTGGGTCGATCACTCAGTGGATATAAATAAAACAAGCACGACTATATTACAAATTGAGCAAATGCAGGCGCATTTGAAAAAGTATGTTGATTATTTTAAGATCGGAACAGGGGTGGATATCCTTATTATTTTTCTATTAATTCTCCTTGCAGCTAGTTTCCCTGCATTGGAAAGGTATAAGTTGACAGACAAGTACACAAGATACAATAAATGGATAAAGACAGTTTCCTATGTGTTAATGATTTCGACTTCATTTACATTTTTCGGCAGTTCTTTTTCAGAAAATGAAAAAGGAAAAATTGCAAAACTTGAAGGGCATAAATTGGAGATTCTTGAAAGTAACAAACTGCTTGCCAAAGAAGTACAGCAAGATGTTCAAGAAAAAGTAGTCAACCAAGTCTTAAATGATCCGCAAATTAATTTGGCACTAATCAAAATTGACCAGGTTCGACAGAAATATCACCAAATAAAAGAAAGTAAAACATACGCCGATTTTGCGGCAATGGCTGCAAAAAGTCTATTGGACAACTTATCAATCAACAAAGCGAATAAGTATAATGATTTTACTGGCTATTTTAATGACCCTAATCGAACACAAGAACTGGACAAAAAAATTGATGGTGATGAAGTCAATCACTATAATGACTTTAAGGAAAGAAACAAAAGTTGGTATCATGAGGGGCCAATATCCAACGAACAGAGTACAACAGCAAAAGATGCGTTTGAAAAGATTAAAGTAGGGGAACCAACACAATGGACGAAATATTATGACCGATATAGTCCAGTTATCGAAAAAACTGTAAAGGCAGGGTATGGAAAAACTGGAAAGACAATTATTACAACTTTCTTCAAAAGTATAGGTGTAGATTTTCCAATGATGGATGAGTTGCTCGACCCAATTATTAATGATCCCCTCGAAGATTACATTGCAAAAAAAACCGATGCTATATTAAGAAGCTTGCATAATGGTAATTACAAAGCAGCCGAAAATGAATGGGAAGCTATTGCTCTAGAAGTAAAAATGGGTATAGCATTTCATACTGCGAACAGTTATAAGTTCAATAAATTGAAAAATTCATTAACGGAAGATTTAAATGCATCCAAAAGCTTGATCGCTATTATGGAAAATGAAATTGCCGAAATAAACGCAGATGCCACTAAACACCTAAGGGAAATTTGTGAAAATTCTCGTTGGGAAAAAATACGCGATAAATTTAAATATCAATTGGAAGGAGGAGAGCAATTTGGATTTTCATCATCTCAATTAGATAGTTATAAAAAAGTTCTTTCGGATTGGAATTACTATAAGGAATCACAAAAATTAAATCTATATGCTAACAAAGTGGATGATTTAGAACTTACCTTTTATGACTTTTCAAAGGATAATTCAATGGCAAAAGCATGTTGGGGGTTTATTCTTCAACAGGAGGATTGGGATGGAGGTGTATATTATTATAGGGTAATCGCACCCGAAAATGTCCGCGGGAATCCTCACAGCTTCCTTAAATATTATTATAACTCAACCGGTCATAAAGATGAAATCGATCAAATATATGACTATAAGACAGATCGAGCGGTAGGTATACTATGTCCTGAAACTAATAGCCAATAATTAAAACATATTAATCCATGATTATAATGAGCCAAAGACTGTGGAGCAATCAATACAAAGCCGTTAGCGAAATCTTTTGTTTTTGAATTAGGCGATAATAGAATTAAAGATGTATTAGTTTATATTATGGTTAAAATGATCACAAAAAGTTGCCTACAAAACCATTTATTATGGCATAATCGGGCATTTTGCAGTATTATAATATATAATAAAAACTACTACAAAATGTGGGTAAAATAATATTATTGAAGAAAGGTTAAAAAGGATTACTACAAAATATTCCACCGAGAACATTTTATATTTTTGGTAAAGCGATTAGTCGAGCTTTAAGCTCATCTATGCCGATGCTGATTCGCAACGCCATATTCGCTGACGGCGCAATCCCTTCTGGCATACACCATTCCGTAATCCAGCTGGGATATACCAACCTCGCTCGAACTGAGTTAAATGTAGAACCTCTTCTTCGGCAAGCGCCTATGATGATATCGCAGTCGTACTTGAAGCAATCATCAAGGAACTTGTTGACGGTAGCGCCATCATCTCCTGCACTGCATATGCCTATGACTAGCTTGCCAACTTTTAAGATTGCGCGAATTTCATCAACTTTCCCATCCTTCCAATTGGCAGGTTTTATAACATCCGTTGCTCCGTAAGTATTCTTAATCCAATCATGGATTGGCGTTATAATGCTGCTTTTGCCTATTTTAGGATTTCCTTTAACTATAATTGCTCGTTTCATGTGATAAGGTTTAATGTCGTGAAGATATAAAATTGAAATGATTCACAAATAGGCTGTTTTAAAACAAGCTGCCCTGCACTCCACTAATTGGCTGTGATACTCTTACAGGTTCAAATGGCTTATCAAACTTAGCTTTAGGCTCAGTACCTTTTAAATCATGTAGCCAAATATGACTTAACTCAGGTTCTGTAAATTCAACATAGAATGGAATGTGAAAGCCATTAACTATTGTCGTCTGAGTTTTAAAGCCAGTAAAGAACTCATTGCTTAAGCTATTCATATGTGCAATCTCTCCTGTAAGTGAATTCAGCATCATGTTAACTAATGACATCTTGCAACAGGTAAGGTCTAAATCAGCCCCATGAAATAATGCATGCCGGTTAAGTTTAGCTGCTGCTAATAACATGCGTCCTGAACCACAAGCTGGGTCTAAGATGCGTTGTCCATCTTCCAAAGTTTCACCAATACTCATGGAAGCAATCATTCCGCAAAGGTTTTCAGGAGTCCAATATTGGCCGTTGTGCCCATTCGAAATAGCTTGTTGATATAACTCGCCAAGCGGATCGCAAAAGTCCCCTGAAGCATCGCCAATGAGGGTAACGAGGTTTACCAATTGAGTGGCTTTAGGGTGTGTTTGATAGGTTTCAAGTGCCTGGTTATGTAGTTCAGCGTTATCCCATTTTTTAAAAGGTAACAGCGTCCAATCAAGTAATTTGGTAAATGCAGATTGTAAGGATTGTCCATAGGCATAGCGTTCAAATTCTTTAAGAAGTTGTTTAATGTCAGTCATTGCAGTAAGTTTTAATGTCGAGTGAATTCTCGAACGACTCACTGCTGACCAAGCGCACTAAGGCAAGGTGGAGAGCTAAGAAAATGTGGAAGGCTTCCATGATAATGGAATACCCATTTTCGTGATACTACCTTGCAGCGTAGCAAAGTTGTGCGGATTGTCAGCTAACTTTGTGGGGAATCACTGCTTGACTTTTAAAAGTTAAACTCTAAATACAGTTCCCGAAAACTTTACATTGTGGTATTAATATAAGGAAGTCGATATCATTATGCTTTAATCCAGTTAAAGGCGTTTTGAATGAAAGATTCTAAATATTTGTCCATCAATGTGATATTCAACCCGAAATCTGATAATCGCCTATATGGGCTTCCTGGTGATGGTATTGCCAAGCACTCAATTGTTCCGCCGTTTAAAACTTTAAGGATTGTGTAAAACGGTTTTTTGATTAAACCGGAATCACCGCTTAATCTTGAGACAAATTCAAATTGAAATTTATCTGAAAGTGTCTGATCGATTGATAGCGTTTTATGATTGGACAAAAATTTTTTTGTTAAAAGCATATCATTCATAACGCCCTTCGATGTGCATAGTATTTTTAGGCGCTCTCCCGTTTTAGGATAGTTGAAAAAATTATGATTATAAAACCTCTCAGTTAAATGCTTATCAAGTGCTGATCTATTCTTTCTTTGACAACTTATTATTACATCAGTAATACCAATTCCATTTCTTTCTAAACTCGCTTTTATGCTATCTATTTCATTTAGGTTGATCTCATTATCCAAGTAAGTTTTATACCAATTCCAAAATTTATTTGTTGAACTTCCATAAAAAAAAGGAATATCACCGAATTTATTTTGCAACTCAAGCTTTTCAGATTTAACGTCGTCGTTATCATCAGTACCTAGGGTTAAAGACCAAGTTGGAAAACTGCCTAATATTATTCGTTCTTTCTGAATTTTTAAATTGGTGATGTCCAATCTTGGATGTTTTTCCATATTTGCATTTTAATATAAGTCATTTAAACACCGTCAGCTTATTCTTCACTAATACCACACAACAAATCCCTTTAGAAAATTTTGGACAAAGGCCGAAGGATCAATTTTCAAAAGAGCTTGAGGAAAACGCTCAGCTATTTGAGTGGTTCGAATGAATTTTAGACTAAGAAATGCTTACCGGTATCTCAGCTGTTTTCCATTTGCCTTTTTCGTTATCTTGAGGAATATGTGGTGCAATATCAGCGCTACTCTTTTCATATAAAAATGGCGGATCTGTTTGCATGTTCCAAATATGAAAAAAATAAGCTTCACCAACCTCTAAAGCGTGTTCCCATTCATTCCGAGTAATATAAAACCTCAAAGGCGATGCAATCGTAGATTTAACTTCGATTAACTTATTAGCAAGTCCATAATCAGTTTTCGTATAAGACAATACATCGTAACCAGCAGTATTATCTTCAATCGCTATCCATTGTGGATATGTTGTAATCCCTTGTAATATTAATTTTTTTCGTTCGAGTTCTAGAGAAAGCCTTTCAGCTATTCTGGCTCTTTCTAATTTAAGTCGATCTCCTTCTAATCTTACGCGACCCGAAACATGATCCCACCAAGCAATATCTCCAATTGTCGGTGGATCTTGAAGGAGACCAGCCTGCCTAAAAAGGCTTTTAACATCTCTGTATTCTTCTCCGTAAAGCTTTTGAATAAAACGTTTCCTACCCAAAGTGATCAATTTCGCCCAAGCAGGCAAAGCTATTATGATTACTGCCGAAATACAATTTCTATAAAACTCATGTCCTTGAAAGGGACTATTAATATCTACAATTGAATGTAAATAAAAAGCAGCATCGAGATCTAATGAGTTTGCATTAGGTTCCACTTTTAGAATTAACGCAGGCAAATCATCCAAAGACACTTTTGAGTTTGCCACTATTTCTCGTCGAATTAGTCGCAAACCTTCAAAGCTTGACATAGAAAAAAGTCTATCAAAAGATATTTCACTCACAGCTCTTCATTTGGAGTTTCAAAACTACGACCTTCCAATTCCTCAACTAAGTCGACTAAATCCTGTAAATCCATATTGTAATCTATTGGATCATCAGCATTTTCTTCATCCAAAGCTATCTCATGTAAATCAGGATCGTCCAACAAAGCCCGTAGATTATTTATTTTTAAAGATAAACGACGACTAACAGATAAATCAATACTTCCAACAGAAGGGGGCGCTTTAGTTCTGTAAATATGAATATTAGTTTCAGTATCTTTTGGCAAGCCCAACCTGTGTATCCTATCAATTGACTGTAAATAATGAGTAGATACATAACTTCTATCAAGATATATTGCTTCATGACAAACCGTATGCAAACTAATTCCTTCGCCAGCTGCTGCCGGATTAGCTATCATCACCATACATGACAGGTCTTCGTGAAAACGTTTAAGCCGACCTTCTCTCGTTGTAGTATCGGATGCATCTCCGGCCGATACTGCACCATACAATGTGACAGGATTAAGATCCGCAATAAGAAGTTCAAGTTCTAAGATTGTACCTGTGAAGATTGTCCATATAACTGTCTTTCTCCCTTCTTTTGCAAGCCTTCGTGCATGAGCTGCCACAGCTTTCATTTTTTCCGAAACGCCCTCTTCTATCACCTTGTCAACGATGCCAGATTCAATTGTAAGATCATCTTTGATTATTCCTTGTAGTGCCAGCGTAGGATTTACAGACAATTGAAGTAGACGCATAATTGATTTTCTCGCAGATAAATAATCTGGCGACGCGCCTTTAGTATTGATTATCTTGGTTAATTGCCTTAATGCTTCTAAACGCACAACTGAATAAAGAGCAAGTTGACCCGGAGCCATATCTATATTATAGTAATAACGGTTAGCTTTAGGTAATCCTAATTCGTTTTTAGTGGTTCTTACATAACGTTGACCAAGCACAATTCGTGGCATTACACCACGTTGGATTTGTAAATCAAGACCAGTTCCCGGCCATAAGAACCGTAATTGTGAAGCAATATCACTTGAACTTTGAGGCATTGGCGTGCCTGAAAGAATGTCTCTTCTTACTGGTAGAGATGAAATGTTAATCAAAAATGCACCTCTTTGTGACGCAAGTCCGGCCTTCATTCTATGTGATTCGTCCAAGACAAGATGAACATTTTGCCGAGCCATATAATTGGAAATTGTGCTCTGTTGGCGCACTAAAAGGTCGTAGGACATTAAAAACCGCGTTGCACCACTACGAAGTATCCTATCTGTTTCTTCTTCACTGGAATCTAAAATAGTAAACTGCTCGCCGCCTTCAAAAGGGGGATTAGCTATCATACATTCTTCAACAATTCCCTTCCAGGCTGGAAATGCGGCTTTTGGTCCGACTACAAATAAATGTTGATTTTCTTTTTTCGTTAATAAGTGTACCGCAAAGGTAACAGTAGTTTTACCCGCACCAGGAACCGAAAAATTGGCTCCGTGAGACAAACTTATTAAATGTTGTATATCCCTAATTTGAAAAGGTCGAAGGGGCCTATCACGTTTGAAACCAAGATTGAATAACTTATCGACAATCTCCTTATCACTAAGAGTAACTGATAAACTGTTTTTCGAAAGTCTGGTTTCACTGATTTGTCGAGCAAATTCTTTAATTTTTTCAACCGCCGCGCCCGTTGGTTGGAAACGAAAGTTTAATGATTGCTGAAATTGCTTGCTACCAAATTCCCTGATCGTATCCAAAATATTTGGCCAAGGTGTTTCAATAAACTCATCGGTTATTATAGTTTCCGAATAACTAATGTAACGTGTTTTTAGACGCTCCCAAATAGAAGAATTTTCTTGATTGACGCTTTTGATATATCGGCCGGTCAATCGTTCTCGAATATATTCAATGATTATGCCTGCCGAATTACTTTCCATTGCATTAAAGTGTCAATTAAAATCTTGACGAACATTATTTATTAAGGTTGCTTAATGAATCTTTTAGCCTTACCGAAATGTTGGTTATAGCTTCTAGCTGTTTATTTATAGCGGCGTATGTGCTTGGGTTCGCCCTTGATAAATCTATTGACACCATCTTCGAGTGTGCTTGTGAAATCGCTTTTAAAGCAGCATCACCAGACTTTTGGCCCTTCTCAGTCTCAATTGAATCTATTACAGCTTCTATAAGAGCCGTTATCGTATCTTCGTTATCAGAAGATTCTTGTAGCGCATCAATTACACCATCATAAGTGACAACATCTTCGTCAGTGCCAATATCTACTACAAAATCACCATCATCCGAATTTGATTCTCCTTGACCTGTTGCAATTCCTAAGTTATTTGAAAAACGATCAAGAACATCCGCAGCTAATTTCCCAAATGCGGCATTATAATCGTAAATTCTACTTGGTAATTTAGTTCTGTTTTCAAACAATGTCCAAGCGATTGCCCTGCTGGCGCTTTCTAATTGACTATCCTTGCCTTCAAGGCGTTTAGGAAGATCTTTAAAGAACTGCTCTGCATCATCTTTAATTCTACTATATTGACCTTCTGCTTTAGCCCATTCCTTTAAATACAAATCAGCCTCAGCTAACGCTTGTAAAGAGTTTTTAATTTCTTTTTCCGTACGATTAAGTCGTTCAGCTACGTTTGCGGTTGATTTGTGAATATTTACTTGCGTACTAATTAATTGAGCATCTCCAATCCAGTCATAGTCTAACCTCGTTTCTGGCCGGCCTTGAAGGCTTGCCTCTATGTCAATTATTTCCTCCCAGGTAGCATCTGCTGGTAGTACCATAATGTTAACATGACCGAAAGAGGCAGTTTCAGGAGTGTTTTCGCTATACAAGTCCCGCATTGCCGCCAGGCGTCTGTTTCCGTTAACAACGATACCCATGGCTGTAATCAATAAAACTTCCTGTTGTTTGTCTTTTCGTAGAACGTCTATTACGGGAACAACTGACCCTTCTTTTCCTTTCCTTGCAAGCGAACTTAGAAATTTATGTTGAATTTGCTGAACTGTTTCACTTTCTTGACCTTTTAAAAAATAATCAGAATTTAAATTTTCCTTGATCAGATATTCTTTCTGATCTGTAAACGTCCTGAAATTTTCCATCCTATAAACGGGAATGTCAATCTTAATTCTTATTACAGGAAGAGGATATGTTGTGTTACGGAAGTAATAGAAATCTTCTGTTCTAAGTGGCGAGGCTATTGCTCTCTTGATGGTAGCCTCCCTTTCAGCTGGTGAAATTATTGTTATTGTATAAGGCATATTCGGGTTATTCAAAGGCGATTACAAGGATTGGAACAGTTATAACTCTATCAAAAACAATAAGCTCTTTACAAATTCGCTCAGCATTAGCAATATTATCTCCTATTTTATTTGCGCAAGCTTTAGAAGGAACAGCCAACGCTGCTCCTTCTATCTTACCCGATTGAAACAGATATTGCAATTTTAATAAATCATATGGCGCTCTACTCATGTTACCTGTTTGCAGTTGAAAACCCAAATCTTCTTTCATTGCAAAAACCTTAAGCCCGAGCTCCTGATCTATTTTCACATCTTGTGCCCAACCCTCTTTTTGAAATTCGGTGATTACGTGTTGACGGATAACTGTTGTACAGTGCGGTTTGATAGTGATAGCTGGTGCTTCGAAAACATCAGTTATCCAATCTAACAAATCTCTTTTTGACCATATTACCGAGGCATTGTGGTGTTCATGAGTAAAAGCTAATTTCATTTAGAATCGTGATTTAAAGGATCATATATAGGTTTATTCATTGGCCTTGTTCTCAAAGTGCCGGCTTCAAGTTGACCTATGCGCTCTAAAGCAATATCTACATAGTCTTGAACAACATCGCACCCATAAGCGTTTCTCTTATGTTTACGAGCTGCAACTGCACTTGATCCTACGCCAAGATAAGGATCTAAAACATTTTGACCTTCATTAGTTAAAGCCAAAACCAAACGTTCAATCAACGCTACCGGAAATTGACAGGGGTGTAATGTTTTCTCAACATGATTAGCTTTAACATTTGGAATATCCCATATATCTGATGGATTTTTCCCTAAAGGATTACTTGATAATTTCCCCCTATTTGGCCCTTTAAAATGTTTCTTTTCTGGATATTTTGATGGAACTCTTATTGGGTCTAAATTAAACACATAATCATCGGTCTTCGAAAACCACAAAATGGTTTCATATCGACCAGAGAAACGTTTTTGGCAATGTAATCCATGTCCAAATGACCACACGATTCTATTCCTTAATTTTAATCCGTGATTTTTAAATAAGTTATATAATATAATATCTAATGGAAATATCTCCCCATTATCGACATGATTACCAACTTGCCAACAAATAGATCCATTGGGATGTAAAACACGTACAGCCTCAGCTATTGCCGCTGCTTGTTCTTCTATGTATAATTCTAAAGAGGTTCTTTTACGTTCGTATTCTTTGCCAATATTATAAGGCGGCGATGTAACGATAAGGTTCATACTTTCTTTTTTCAAACCCCTCATAAATTCTAAATTGTCAACACATTCTATAGTGCTGGTTGAATTATTAAGGTTAAAATTCTCGTGATCGGATTTTAGTGCGTGTAACATCGTAATGAAGTATAGTTAAGATTTACTTCTCAATACAATATTACAACTTCTGGTTCACATTTAATCCCTTGTTTTAACGTCACTAACTTATTCTTTAAAACTATGACATTAAATAAAATAGCCATTTGAGCTTGTCCTATCAAGCGGCTTGCCTATATAGAAGGTATGAGTTTTTCATAGTTTAATGTAGCAAATCCAAATTTGATGCTCACCATTCTACGCGAATAGAGCAAACTGTCTGAATAGAAGCTAATCATATTGTTGGTTGCCAACACCATTTGTAATTTATAGATTGCACTATGAACCTTATAAACAATGGTGCACTGTTTTTTCAGACAGTTTTTAAGAAGTCGATCATTGCATTTCCTTTTCTCATAATCGTATATCTCGTTTACGGGATAAATACTGAACACGGTGATGCTAATGCTGGTTCAATGTACCCATTGGTATTTGCACCACATTTTGTTATTATTAGCTTACTATCATATGCATTATATTTTATAGCTGATCAACTTATAATGAAGACTCGCTGGAACTTTCTTAAGAATGTTATTCATTTAATACTAGGTGTTGGTCTAATTTGGTTTGATTCTAAAAGAGATTTAGTAGTTGTTCTTCCCACGTTGATCACTATTCTGATTGTTAATTTGCTGTCGTTTCTTTATTATAAAGTTACCAGGGCTTCGTAGTATATTACCGAGCCGTCCAAATCCAACGAAACGGAGTGTAGTTGGATTGCGAGTTGAGTGAGGGTCTGGGCAGAGAAAGCCGAAAGGCGGCTGCACAGAATGCTGCCACAAACAACTGGCGCTGCATTTGAACAATGCGTGAGCATTGTACTATCAAATGGTGTGACAGTTGCGCAGCCCGAACGATGGCGCAAGGCTCGCCAAACACAATTCGCGATTGTCTTTATTAATCTTGAACGTTGCAAGCTTCACATGGTCATAGACCAAGTGATAGCGCAGCATAAGTGAAAGTTAAATAAAGGCAGAGAAAGCGAATATGGAGCAACGACTTTGCTTAAGTCGAAGCTGATGACAGATTGCGAAGCTTGGGTAAATGATGCGCACATTTTTTTGACGGGTTGTATAATAGCATACGAATTGAATAAAAAATGTGCCGTCATGGAGCGTAGGTGCAGTACCTTATAATGTATGCAGAATGCATTCTTTATAAGGTACGATATCTGGCGACAGCTTTGAAAAGCTTAGGAGTGCGGAATACCTTAGTTCCTGTGTAGTGGCCTAACGCGCTGGACAGGCATGAACATTCCTTGGCTTTGCTCTCTTAAGCAACAACGTGGGCAAGCCAAGAGAATGTGAATGGTTAATATCTATGCCTTTTTATTAACTTGCAACTTCTCTATAATTTGAGTTATTA
>JAQBNZ010000005.1 GCA_028288285.1 Mucilaginibacter sp. | reverse complement strand
TTTTTCTGACTAAATTATACGCTGTCAGCCCTTGTAAATAGTATTTTTCTGCCAAACTCATATTGGCACAACCCTTGTTAAACAGCTATAGTAATAAACAATAAATCAAGAAAAATCAATCATATGTCTAAAATAATTGGAATCGACTTAGGAACAACAAACTCGTGCGTAGCTGTAATGGAAGGTAATGAGCCTGTAGTTATTGCTAACAGCGAGGGAAAACGTACTACGCCATCTGTTGTAGCTTTTGTTAACGATGGTGAACGTAAAGTAGGTGATCCTGCAAAGCGCCAGTCTATCACTAACCCTACTAAAACTATTTATTCAATTAAACGCTTCATGGGTAACCAGTTTAACGAGGTTACTAAAGAGGCCGAGCGTGTGCCTTACAAGGTAGTTAAAGGCGAAAATAATACCCCGCGTGTTGAAATTGCAGATCGTAAATATACTCCTCAAGAGATATCAGCTATGATTCTTCAGAAAATGAAGAAAACTGCCGAAGATTTCTTAGGGCACGAAGTTACCGAAGCGGTTATTACCGTACCGGCTTATTTTAACGATGCACAGCGCCAGGCTACTAAAGAAGCCGGTGAAATTGCTGGTTTAAAAGTACGCCGTATTATTAACGAGCCTACTGCTGCTGCCCTTGCCTATGGTTTGGACAAAGCGCACAAGGATATGAAAATTGCCGTGTTTGACTGCGGTGGTGGTACACATGACGTATCAATTTTGGAGTTAGGTGACGGCGTATTTGAAGTAAAATCAACCGATGGTGATACACACTTAGGTGGTGATGATTTTGACCAGGTAATTATTGATTGGATGGCCGATGAGTTTAAAAGCGACGAAGGTATTGATCTGCGTAAAGATCCAATGGCTTTGCAACGTTTAAAAGAATCAGCAGAAAAAGCAAAAATTGAGTTATCAAGCTCAACCCAAACAGAAATTAACCTGCCATACATTACCGCTGTTGACGGTATGCCTAAACACCTGGTTAAAACTTTAACCCGTGCTAAGTTTGAGCAACTGGCGGATAGTTTAATAAAACGTACTATTGAGCCTTGCAGAACAGCCTTAAAAAATGCTGGTTACAGCACTTCAGATATCGACGAGATAATTTTGGTAGGTGGTTCAACCCGTATCCCTGCTATACAAGATGCAGTACAAAAATTCTTTGGTAAAGCACCATCAAAAGGTGTTAACCCTGATGAAGTTGTAGCTATTGGTGCTGCTATACAAGGTGGTGTATTAACTGGTGAAGTTAAAGATGTGTTGTTGTTAGATGTTACCCCATTATCATTGGGTATTGAAACTATGGGTGGTGTAATGACTAAGCTAATAGAAGCAAACACAACTATTCCTACAAAAAAATCAGAAACATTCTCAACCGCGTCTGATAGTCAGCCATCTGTTGAGATCCATATATTACAAGGTGAGCGCCCAATGGCATCTGCCAACCGTACTATTGGCCGTTTCCACTTAGATGGTATACCACCGGCACCTCGTGGTGTTCCGCAAATTGAAGTAACTTTTGATATTGATGCCAACGGTATATTACATGTATCGGCAAAAGATAAAGCTACCGGTAAAGAGCAAAAGATCCGTATTGAAGCATCATCTGGTTTAACAGATGCTGAGATCAAAAGAATGAAGGATGAAGCTGAAGCTAACGCTGAATCTGACCAAAAAGCTAAAGAAGAAGTTGAAAAACTGAACTCTGCTGATGCCCTGATCTTCTCAACTGAAAAACAGTTGAAAGAGTATGGCGATAAGATCCCTGCTGATAAAAAAGCACCAATCGAGGCGGGTTTAGAGAAACTGAAAACTGCTTATGCAGCTAAAGATCTTGCTGCTATTGAAACAGCACAAGAGGAATTGAATACTGCATGGACAGCAGCATCTGAAGATATGTATAAAGCATCTGCAGAAGCAGGTCAACAACCAGGCGCTGACGCAGGTCAGGGTAATGGTAGCCCTGAAGGCAGTGCAGATAACGTAACTGATGTTGACTTCGAAGAGGTAAAATAATCCCCAGTGATGTTATAATAGAAAAGCCGGTGCATTAATGTACCGGCTTTTTATGTTTAATGTGTTTTAAAGCTTTTGTCTTTAGCCTTTCTGCTTTTACTTTTTCTTAGCTAATCAGGTTATTTACCTTTTCAACTAATTCTGTCAAATCAAATGGTTTGTTTATGATTGCATCACAACCATAGGCTAACAGGTCGGCTTCATGGTTAATATAGGCCGAGAATATAATAACCGGTACATTGCCAAACTTAGGGTGCGATTTTATTTTTCGGCAAAGCTCACCACCGTTAGTGCCTGCTACACGGTAATCTAAAATAACCAAATCAGGGTTAAACTCCTCAACCAAAGGCATAACTTCCGCACTTTCCCCGGTACTTTTTACATCAAAGTTTTCGTAGGTTAGGGTTTCGTGTACAACTGCCAAAATATCCTGGTTATCATCCAGTACTAAAATACGCTTTAACATAAAAAGTATTAAATAAACTCAAACAAGCCCGAAAAGGTATTAAAGTATGTAAATAAATCTACGCTGCACTCAATAACGATAAGTAAGGACTCTTTTTTCCTAATTAGGAACATCGACATCCAAAACTAACATAAAAAATTTATATTATAAATTAAATCTTGACCGCTATACTTAAATATTGTATTATTATTGTTATAAAACCTATTGATGCAAAACCTTGATAATGGTTCGGGCTTAGGCAAACAAAGCTTCCATGATTTAATGGCGCAAGCCCCTGTGGCTATTAGTGTATTGCGGGGGTATGATATGGTTATTGAATCGGCAAACAGTATGATGTTGGATGTTTGGGGCAAAACTCCTGATATTATTAATAGGCCACTTATGGAAGGCCTCCCCGAACTAAAAGGCCAGCCATATATTAATTTTTTACATGATGTATATACAACGGGTAAGCCTCATTATGGTTACGAGGCTAAAGTGTTGCTTGTACGTAACGGTGTAGGCGAAAGGTGTTATTTTAATTTTGTTTACCAACCCATTACCGAACCTGATGACCGTGTAAGTGGCATAATGGTTGTTGCCATGGAGGTTACCCAACAGGTAATTGCCCGCATAAAAATGGAAGATGCCGAAGAAAGACTACGGCTGGCAACAGAAGCCACCGGCCTGGGCACGTGGGACCTTGACCTGCAGAGCGGAAATATTATTCATTCACCAAGGTTAGCTGAAATTTTTGGCCGAAATAACAGGACAGTGCTGCGCCAGGCCGAACTGAACAATATTGTACATCCTGCTGATTTGGATATGGTGAATAAAGCATTTGACGATGCATTAACAAGCGGCGTTTACTTTTTCGAAGCAAGGGTCATTTGGCCTGATGGCACCATACATTGGGTACGTACTACAGGTAAAGTTATTTATGACGATAACCGGGTTCCATTGCGCATGCTGGGGACTATAAAGGATATTACCGAGCAAAAGCACATGCTGGATGAACTGTTAAAAAGTGAGGAGAGCCTAAGACTTGCCACAGAAGCAGCAGAGCTGGGCACCTTTGATATGGACGTTGTTAACCATAGTTTGGTTTGGGATCATCGTTGCCGGGAAATGTTTGGAATAACCAATAATGACCCGGTTAGCTATGAAAATACATTTTTATTAGGGCTGCACCCAGATGATAGAGAAAGAACAGACGCTGCTGTTTGCCAGGCACTAAACAAAAAAATAAGCAACGGTGATTTTAATGTAGATTATCGCACCATTGGTGTTGAGGATAAAAAATTACGCTGGGTACGCGCCAAGGGTAAAGTTTTGTTTAATGAACAAGATATGCCTTTAAGGCTGATTGGCGCGGTACTTGATATTACCGAAAGTAAACAAAACGAACTTAAAAAGAACGATTTTATTGCAATGGCCAGCCATGAGCTTAAAACGCCGCTTACTTCACTTAAAGCCTATATACAGCTACTGCTATTAAACGCCAGGCGTATCGGCGACAGCTTCCTGGTGAATGCGCTTGAAAAATCAGATAGCCAAATTAGTAAAATGACCAAACTGATCCATGGGTTTTTAGACATGTCAAAGCTGGAATCAGGCAAGTTGACACTTAATAAGGAGGTATTTGATCTTACTAAATTAATTGAAGAGATAATTGGTGATAGCCGCCCAATATCTCAGGGGCATGATATCGTATTTGAGAACCGATCAGTAATAAAAGTAAATGCCGACCGCGAAAAAATAGGGCAGGTGATAAGCAATTTTATAAGTAACGCTATAAAATATTCTCCAAAAAGCACATCTGTAGTTGTAGAATTAACCAGCACAGATAACAGTGTTAAAATTGCAGTTAAAGACAATGGTATAGGCATTAAGGAAATAGATCAGCAAAATATATTTCAGCGTTTTTACCGGGTTGAGAACGAGAGTACCAAGGGTTTTTCAGGCTTCGGGATTGGTTTGTACTTATCTGCCGAGATCATTAACCTGCATAGCGGTAAAATAGGTGTTTACAGTAAAGAGGGCAAAGGCTCTACGTTTTACTTTACCCTGCCAATAGTGTAAGATGCTAATGAAGAGGTTTAAGAAAAAAAAGCCGTGGTAACAACCACGGCTTTTTTATAATTTTTTATTTAGTAAGGGTAAGCCCTGTTCGGATGTGCTCTTTTCCAGTTTGCACGGCGTTGCAGATATGCTGCACGTTTCCTTTTCTGATCGCGCCTGGTGGCTTCATTACCAATTACGTAACCACCACCGGCACCAATAGCACCACCAATTAAAGCTCCGCCAACATTATGGCCAATTAAGCCACCAACAACGGCACCACCGGCACCACCAATTATTGCACCTTTACCTTGTTTACTTAAACCTTTTTTCTCTTGTGCCCTGGCATTTAAATTAACAGTTGTTGTTAATGCCATTAAAAGGCCGCTAAATATGATTAACTTTTTCATAACATGTATCTTAAATATTGAAACACCATAGCAAATAACAAGCCGCAATGCATACTATACATAGAGTGTTAATAAGGGCGATAGTTTAACTACCTACTTAAGAATGTGCATACTGCAGATGAAAATTGTATACTATTACCTGCACTATTATGATCGCCAGGAACGGTTTTTAGAATTGAACCCGGTATCATTTTTTGCAGAATTGATACATCGCCGTTGGTAGTATCTTCGGTGCCATCAATCAATAGCACAGGTATTTTAACTTTGGCCAGTTCTTTTTTACTGGTAGATGGCTGGTACTTTTGCTGATAGGCCAATGCCAGGTTATCGAAATTATTTTTGTGGATATATGCCATCATCTCGTCAACATCATGCAAGGTGGTATCGCCCATTAAAGCTTTGTAGGCATGTATCCTTCTTGGCCATTCGGGATTGGTATAATCGGCACCCATGCCACCCATTACCGCTTTTTTAACGCGCTTGTCTAAAACAAGGAGCCTTGAAGTGATGATAGACCCGCGGGAATATCCTACAGCATAATATTCTTTAATACCTAAGCTGCTTACTAAGCCCATAATATCTTTAGCTTCTGCATCATTAGCATAGCCGGCATCAGTATGTGGTTTATCTGATAGGCCGTTGCCACGTTGGTCCAGTATAATCACTTTATAGCCTTTAGTTAACAAGTCGGTATAAAGTTTACCTTTTTTCCAACCCTGGCTGGTGCCGGTAAAACCGTGCACCATTACAATGGGGTAGCCATCGCCTTTTACTTCGTAATAAATTTTTGTGCCATCAAAAGAAGTAAAGTATGAACCTTCTGCAGGCGCTTGCGCAAACAACTTGTCTCCGCAAATTATCACGGAACAAAAAGTTAAAAAGAAGATGAATTTTTTCATTGTTAATATTTAAACAAACGCGTTAAGTATTAATACACCCACCAGCCCAACTAATGCCACAATTGTTTCCATTAACGACCATGATAGAATGGTGTCTTTTATAGTAAGGTTAAAGTATTCTTTATAAAGCCAAAAACCTGAGTCGTTTACATGCGAAAACGCCAAACTGCCTGCTCCAATGGAAAGCACCATAAGGTTTGGGTTGATGCCTGGATCTTTTATCAGCATAGAAGATACTATACCGGCAGCTGTTAACCCCGCTACAGTTGCCGAACCCAGGCTTATCCGGATAATGGCCGCTATAAGCCAGCCTAAAAATAAAGGCTGCAGATTAAATGATTGCAAACCAGCGGCTATCTGGTTGCTAATGCCACTATCTGTAAGTACTTGTTTAAATGCACCCGAGCCACCAATTATCAATAGTATTAGCGAAATATCTTTTATTGCGTCCGCGTAAATAACGCCTAACTCACTCATGGTTTTACCCTGTCTTATCCCAAGGATATAAGTGCCTACAATAAGGGCAACCAACATTACAATGGATGGGTCGCCGATAAAAGCAACCACCTTTTGTAAGTTTGGGTTAGTAACACCAATATAAGGGAAAGCGGCAGTAACCATTAATAAAATAACGGGCAGCAAGGCAGTAAAAAAGCTATTGGCTGCACCGGGCAGTTTCTCATCAGGCAAATCTTCGGCGCGGAAGGTGGCCAATGGTTCTGATGGTATTTTTTTTAGGAATTGTGCAAAAACAGGTCCGGCCAATATTATGGCGGGTATAGCTATCATTAGCCCGTATAATAGTGTAAGGCCCATGTTGGCATGAAAGAGTACCACTAAGGCAGATGGAGACGGATGCGGTGGTAAAAAGCCATGTGTAACAGACAGCGACGCAAGCATAGGTAAACCAATATATACCGCCGGCAATTTATATTTGTAAACAACAGAAAATATTAAGGGTACCATCAGCACAAAGCCAATACCGTAAAATAAAGGTATCCCAACAATAAAAGCTGCGGCAACCAATGCCAGTTGAATGTATTTTATACCGAAAGCATTTACCAATACCCCGGCTATTTTTTGTGCTGCGCCACTTGTAGCTACCAGCTTACCCAGCATGGCACCCAGGCAAATTATTACAGCTAATGATCCTAAAGTATCTCCCAGCCCCTTTTGTACCGATACCGTAATTTTATTTAGCGGAATACCCAAACACAAGCCTGCAGTAATTGAAACTAACAGGAAGGCTAAAAAAGGATTGATCTTGGCCCAGCTTACCAAAAGTATGAGCAGTACTATACAGAAAAGTATAACCAACATTGTTTTACATTCAGGAGTTTATAATTGCATTACTACCGCTTGCCGGTGCAACTAATGTAATAACATTTCACATCTTCAAAGAGGTTAAATACTACTATTTTACATTTGTGTTTCTTTTAAGCAGAATTAAACAGCGTTCTTTGCGGAAATTTATGACAAAGCAGCGCTATTTTTTTCTGATACTTATGTTGGGGTCGCTTACCGCACTGGCACCTTTTTCTATTGACATGTACCTGCCGGGTTTCCCTGCAATCGCTAAATCGCTTCATACTACTACTGAGAAAGTGGCTCTGTCATTATCTACTTTTTTTATAGGCATATCTGCCGGGCAGTTATTATATGGCCCGCTGCTGGATAAGTACGGCCGTAAAAAGCCTTTATATTTTGGTTTAGGTTTATACATTATAGCATCTGTTGGCTGTTATTTTTCTGCTACCATTGAGCAATTGATTGTATTGCGTTTTATACAAGCTATTGGCAGTTGTGCGGCGGGTGTGGCATCAATGACCATGGTGCGGGATATTTTCCCGCTTAAGGATAATGCTAAAGTATTTGCGCTGTTAATATTGGTGCTGGGTGCATCACCTATGATAGCGCCTACAGCCGGTGGTTATGTAACAACAGCATTTGGCTGGCATGTTATATTTATTATACTGGCTATAATGGCAGTATTAATAGCCCTTGCTGTAATATTTGGCCTCCATGATAATTATAAGCCAGATTCATCCATCTCATTAAAGCCTAAACCAATTATTAAAAGTTTTATTACTGTAATTAAAAACCCGCAGTTTTACACTTATGCCATTTGCGGAGGCATTGGTTTTTCGTGCCTGTTTGCTTATGTATCGGCATCGCCACTGGTGTTTATGGAAGTATTTCAGGTAAGCAGCAAAACCTATGGATGGATATTTGCCGGTTTGTCGGTTGGGTTTATAGGCTCCAGCCAGGTGAATAGCGCGTTGATTAAGAAGTTTAAAAGCGAGCAGATTATTAATATATCCATACCAGCTATGGTAATCATTTCTATTTTGTTTTTGATTGGTGCCTGGCAAAACCTGCTTGGCTTAGGCGGAACGTTAGTAATGATATTTGGCGTCTTATGCTGCGTAGGAATATCCAGCCCCAATACATCAGCCCTGGCTTTGGCTCCGTTTGAAAAAAATGCAGGCACGGCATCGGCACTGTTGGGTGCGTTTCAAATGGGTATTGGTTCTGCCGTATCGGTAGGTGTAAGTTTGTTTCCGGGTAAAACTGCAGTGCCAATGGCGGCCATTATGGTAGTATCGGCATCACTTGCATTAATTGTATTGCTGGTAGGCAGGCGCAACATTAAAGAAAAAACTGAAGCCAAAGCAGGCCAAATAGTGGCGCATTAACATTTTTATTATTACTTATTGCAGATACAAATTCCTGCAAAGTCGATTATAACGCTTGAGCTTAAATAAATAGTACTACTATTTAGATGATTTTTTTGCGGCCTTAGCCATTCTTTCTTCGGCTTTTTTTACTTCGTCTTTTTCGCTTAAAGGCATATCAGTATTTAAGTCCTTATTAGGGCCGGTATAAGATTTTGAACCAGGTGTTTTTTTATCTGTGGATTTTTTTGATGCGGGTGTCATAATATTGTCTCCTTTATACATAACTTTTGGTTACCTAAAAAGTTTACAATAATTTTTTAGATAAGAATCCAGGCGTATTCGCTAATAAATGTTGTAACGTATGCCCTTAGCTCAAATGTTAATTTTAGTTAAAAGAATTTTGTTTTGATAAGAAAGGGCATATTTTTTATAGTTTTAAACATGCTTAGGTGGGTGCTGCTTTTTTCACTTTTCTTTTTTACTTCATTAGCTTTTTCTCAAACCCGTTTAAAGGGCCGGGTATTTGAGAACCAAACCCACATATCACTTGCAGATATACTGGTAGAGAATTTGACCAACAAACAAAGTTTGCTAACAGATAGTAAAGGCAGTTTTAGTATTCCCGCTAAGGTTGGTGATATGTTAAGATTTAAAAGTTTTGCATATCAAACAGATACATTGGTAATAATAAACATGCGCGAGAAAGAGTTTTTTCTGGAGCCAAAGAAGAACGAGCTAAGTCAGGTGAACATTAACACCACCGAAACATCAAATTTTAAGACCTATTACGATCCGCAGCTTCATGGGCAAACTGCCGTGTACCACCGGGATAGAAAGGGCAATTTAGATGGCGGTTTAACCCTTAGGTTCTGGTACTGGAAAAAGGATGAGCACAAAAAGGCAAAGCTGAAACAAAAGCTAAAAGATTTTGATACGATGGATAAGATCGCAATTATTTTTACGCCTAAAAACCTAAGCAGATATGTGCCTTTAACCGGTACAGATATGGATAATTTTATTGCACTTTATACCCCTAATGTAAAAGAATATACACGTAATAATTTTGACCTTATTGCTTACCTGAATACTTGCTATAAAAAGTATAGCGCGCTACCCCAGGACAAACGCAAGCCCGATTCCCTTAAAATTAATTAACGCTGTGATTTAATAATGGAGATACCTGTACCCAAAGCTACCGCATCTTCAATAACGCCGGTTATTGGTTCTTTTACATAAGGCAGCTTACCTGCATACTTACGCAGGTAAAAGCTGGCAAAAGTAGCAGCAAGTGCTGATGCACCACCTAATAAAATTCCATCAATAACACTTTGCCTGTTGGCTTTAAATATGATTGCACCAACAAAGGCGCCCGATGCTACGCGCGCCAGTAGCTGCGGCAAACTAATACGGTCTGGCGCGCCGGGAATTTTATCACCGGTAATTTCGGCAGTCGAAAGTAGTTTGGTGATCACGGCGGTAACAGGTAACTGTATAAAACGCAACGATGACCGTGATAAGGCCGGGTTAGGATGATTGCTTAAATAATGACTGGCAACCGCAGGAGCCATTGTAGCCCGCATACCAGCCACAGCTCCCAGGCCCAATGTTTGTAATATTATTTTCCCTTGTTTCATGGTAGTCTCTGTTAATGTTAATTATAGCAACAGGCATAATGCGGGATGGTTTTGTTTATTATAAAACCAGCTTGTCATTGCGAGAAGCGAAGCGACGTGGCAATCTCATAGCCAGTGCATGACCGCTTAGCATGCGACGAGATTGCCACGGCCCGCCATTACACAGTCCTTCTCTGAGCCTCGCAATGACAAAATTGAGGATTTGGATCATGCCGCGCCGTTGTTGGTGACAACACCAACAACGGCGGAAGAAATAAAATGAGGGGTCATGCCGATGCATATCGGCATCTCACTCGCAAAGTAAAATACATGCTTAGCTATGAATTGTCTGTAAATTGGATAACCGTCCTGATGGGATGCTGAAATAAATTCAGCATGACCGGGTTGTTTTTTAAGAAAATACAATCTTCCAAACACCTGTGGGCTGGAGCCGAGCGACCCGGATAAGATTTATATGCTATTAACAAAAAAAGCGATAAGTATTAACTCATCGCTTTTTCAAATTCTTTAAAGAAAATCTGCTTACATCTTTGCCTTTAAACTATCCTGTTTTGCTTTTTCTCTTTTTTTGAAAAAGCCTTTTAGTAAAAAGTTATGCTGTACGGCTTCCAGGTCGTCATTTAATTTAACGGAGCTTTGCTGCAGGTTATTAAGCGTACTTTGTACTTTTGCCGCGCCTGTTGGGTCGTTTAGTAAAACACCCATTATATTATCGGTGCTGTTAAGTTTGTTGCTGGCTTTGTTTAGGTTATTAGTAAGAATGGTAGCATTGTTGGCCGCCTCTTTTAGTTTGGCAACTGATTCCTGTATGCGGTTAAAGGCAACAGTATCGGTAAGCAACTTATCTGCAAGGCCGCCTTTGGTATTCATTCTATTGCTGAAACGATTAAGTTGTACTGCCATAAGCGATGCACTTTGAGTAGCCATTTGCAGGTTACGCATAGCTGCACGTAACTGTACTGCCATTGTGCTATCTGCCAGTAATGCGCCAACTGTTCCTTTGCCAGCCAATATCTGGTGCCCAAGCGTTTTAAAATCTGTAGTAATGGCCAGCAAATTTTGATTGTTTTGCTGCAGGGTTTTCATTATGTCGTCTGTTGATAGCAGTTTTTCTGACTGTAATACGTCGCCATCCTGCACAATAGGTGCCTGTGGACTACCGCCATCTATCACAATTATCTTGTTACCTATTAAACCATCGCTGCTTATACGTACGCCGGCGTTACGGTGTATGTATTGTTGTGAGCTGGCCTCAATGCTCATGTCAACATCAACCTGCGAGTTGCCGGTAAAACGGATGCTTTTAATAACGCCCACTTTTACACCCGAAAACCACACATTATTGCCTTTTTTCAACCCCGAAACATCGCTGAATATGGAACTAATGTGTATGCTTTTTACAAAGCTTTTGTTTTGCCCACCCAAAGTAAGTATGCCAATTACGAACACTACTACCCCAAGCAGCACAAATATGCCTACTGTTATTGCTCTTCTATTTTCTGATGCATCCATTATATTATGGTACTAATATTATTCTGTAAAATTATAATCATAAAAAGGTTTAACCCGGTTATCATCGGTGGCAAAAACCTCATCAAACGTGCCCACCCGCTGAAACTGGCCCTCAAGCAGCATGGCAATACGGTCGCCGGTGTGTTTGGCGCAGGTAAGATCATGCGTTATGATGATAGATGAGGTTTTGTAATTAGCCTGTACTTCATTTATCAGGTCGTTTATTTCTATACAGGTTATAGGGTCAAGGCCCGCTGTAGGCTCATCATAAAGCATAATTTCGGGATTCAGTATCAGCGTACGGGCAATGCCTATACGTTTACGCTGCCCGCCAGAAAGTTCTGATGGCATTTGGTTAATAGTGTGCGATAGCCCAACAGCATCCAGCACACTTTCTACATTCTTATTTATTTCGTCGCGAGTAATTCCCTTGCGGTTACGTACCAGCGGAAACTCCAGGTTTTTACGAACCGTCATGCTATCATAAAGCGCGCTGTTCTGAAAAGAGAAACCAATGCGGATGCGCAGCTCCTGTAATTCTCTTTCACTTATTGCGGTTACATCGTTACCTAAAACTTCAATGCTGCCGGCATCAGGCTTCAATAAGCCCGATATTAATTTTATTAATACAGATTTGCCCGTGCCTGAACGACCCAATACCACAAGGTTTTCGCCCTGGTAAAGGTCAAGGTCAATGCCGCGGAGCACATCATAATCAGCAAAAGACTTTTCAAGCCCCCGTACTTTGATGACCGTATTATTTTTATCGATATGTGCCTTTTGCTTTTCCATATATATTATCGGAACCAACCGGCTATTTGTACAATTAAAACTTCTTCAATAAACACCAAAAACATAGCGGTTACCACAGCGCCATTAGCGGCTTTACCCACACCCTCGGTGCCTTTGGTTGAGTTATAGCCCTGATAACAACCCACAATACCTATAGTAAAACCAAATACTATGGCTTTACTTAACGATGCCCAAAAATCAACAAAGGTTAAGGGCTCAAAGGCCTGCTCCATAAAAGTGCTGTAGCTGGTGCCTTCGTTTTGGCTAACGTTAAGGTACCCGCCTAATAATGCTATAAATGCTGTATAGGTAGCCAGTAAGGGTATAGTAATAGTTGTAGCGATTACGCGCGTACAAACCAAAAATTTAAAAGGTTTTGTGCCCGATACCTCCATAGCGTCAATTTGTTCGGTAACCCGCATTGAGCCTAATTCGGCACCTATACTTGAGCCTACCTTACCTGCAGCTATAAGCGCGGTAACCAGTGGGGCCAAAGCTTTCATAATAGCGATGGATACCAGTGACGGCAGCCATGATGTTGCACCAAAGTCTGTTAACGATGGGCGGCTTTGCTTGGTAAAAATAACGCCTACAATAAAACCGGTTAGTGATATTAGCGTAAATGAGCGTACACCTACTTCATAACATTGCCTTACAACCTCCTTAAATTCATAAGGAGGCAGAAATACTTCTTTAAAGAAACGCAGTATAAAAGCGTAAACTCTATACAGCATTAAAAAGAAAGCCGCTACCCTGTCCTTTAATCTTGCAAAGCGGGAGGGGGCGAATTTGGTGATGCTTTTTATAGTGGCCATTAATGGGGCAAAGGTATAATTTATGTAGATATAGATTTAAGTATCAGTACAAATTGTGGTGAAACTTGTTTCTAATTATGTAATTATTACATAATTCAGACGGTTTGACCTGTTTGGATATATGGTCAAACTTTGTTATGGCGCAAAATTGATATAAAACAACGAATTATACAATATAAATAAAGGCAATATCACAACTAAAAAATGATCATTGCAAGTACGATATAAAACTTAATTATGCCTAACCTGTTCAATAGTGTACATAATCAAATACATATGAATGCATATCAGCAAAAATGGGTGGATGTATTAAGGGCCGCCAATGTTAAGGATTGGAAAATTGAAGCCCGCGATAATGATATAGCCATAGAAATGCCCCATGTAACCGATATTAAATTAATAAGGGATAACCTGCCTCAAACCCTGGCAGCTATTTCTTTAGATATTAATTTGCCGCATGAAAGATTAAAGTTCATTTTTCATAATGGTTATGAAAAGTTTGAGTACGTGCTAAACCCCAACGAAGCCGATTTGAACGAGGATGAAGAAGATTAAATTTTAGCTTTTGTGGAAAATATTGTTACGCATATGCCCATTGCTGCTATAAGCGTAAACGAAGCCCTTAACGAAGCCAGCCCGGCTATAAAACCAATAATGGGAGGGCCAATTAAAAAGCCCATAAACCCAATGGTGGAAACCGCTGCCAGCGCCACTCCCGGCGACATGGTTTTTGAGCGCCCGGCTGCGCTATAAACTAATGGCACAACTGATGATACACCAAAGCCCACCAATAAAAAGCCGGCTAATGCTGTAAATAAATAAGGGAAAATAACTGCTATAAGTAACCCGGTAGCTGTAAGCACCCCGCTGATTTGTAGGGTGCGTTTTAACCCAAAACGATGGGCAAACCAATCGGCAACAAAACGGCCGCTGGCCATGGTAAGCATAAAAGCCGTGTAACCGGCACCCATCCAGGCACCATGGGCAAGCACTACTTTTTTAAAGTAGATAACACTCCAGTCAAACATGGCACCTTCGCATATCAGCGAACAAAATGCAATAACACCCAGTTTTATGAGGGAACTATCAGGCATTACAAACACCGGCCCGCTGCTGGTTACTTTATCATTTTTTAAATAACCCGAAACCAACGCTATGGTAATAATAATTATAATAAAAACGATACCGAAATGATAAAAAGGAATGATATTCTTACCTATCATAAAAGTACCTATCCCTGCCCCGGTAAAGCCTGCCAAACTCCAAATGCCATGAAACGATGCTAAAATTGGTTTTTGATAAAGCTTTTCTGCAGCAACAGCTTGCGTATTAACAGAAATATTTACCGCATTGCTTGCAAAGCCAAATAACATTAGGCAAATTATAAGCTGAAGGGTATTTTGAGCCAGCCCCAAGGTAACCAGACAGCTACTATAAGTAATTAATGCACCTATTAATAATTTGCGACTGCCTATTTTGGTAATTACCCACCCCGAAAACGGCAGTGAGCACATGAGCCCTACTGGCATGGCAAATAATACACCACCTAATGCGGCATCGCTCAGGTTAAGATTTTGCTGTATAGTAGCAATACGTGATGCCCAACTGGCAAAGCATAAACCCGTCATGAAAAACATAGCGCCTACTGCAATGCGTAATGTTCTTTTTGAAAAATGATATGTAGGTAATAATGATTCCAATATTTACAGAAATACTTAGTGTGTATTATACACCACAAATGTATATATGCAAATATAGTTTATAATTACTTATTAAATACTATGATATATGCATTATCAGCAATCGCCATCCGGACCGCAAACAGGGCCGTTAATCACCTCAAGAGATGGCCTGAATTCGCTGTAAGCTTTTTCCAGTGTTTGAGTAAATACCGGTACTGCCTGCGCACCTGATACGGCATATTTGCCATTCATTACAAAGAAAGGTACACCTCTGATGCCTAAATGCGCAGCCTCGGCAATGTCATGTTTTACAGCATCGGCATAAGTATTGGCGGCAAGGGTTTGTTTTATATTTTCAGCATCCAGGCCTATTTCCGCACCCAGTTCGGCAAGGGTATTTGTATCATCTACGTTTTTACCGTCGGTAAAATAGGCTTTAAACAATTGCTCTTCGGCGGCAGGACCCAAACCATGCTTTTTGGCAAGGTGGGTAAACTGGTGGGCATTAAAGCTGTTGGCTACAACGGCATTATCCATGTTGTATGACAAACCAACTTCGGCGGCCATATCTGTTACATGTGCGTTCATTTGTTCGGCATACTCCAGTGTCCAGCCTTTTGCATCAGCCAGATATTGGTTTATATTAACTGAGGGATCGGTCTTCATATCCGGGTTAAGCTGAAAGCTTTTCCATTCAATTTCTACCTCATCTTTGTGTGCAAATTGCTGTAAGGCATCTTCAAATCTGCGTTTTCCTATGTAGCAAAACGGACACATCACATCAGACCATATTTCAATTTTCATACGTGTATAATATTTGCATAAAATTACGGCAAATACTAATGATCAGCGTAAGCTTAAAGTCAAAAAGACTCTGAGCTTGTGGAGAGTGTGCGTAAAGGCATAGTGCACTAATGGTTCGACAAGCTCACCATGACACTTTATAATAAGTGCCGGGTCATCCTGAGCCTGTCGAAGGATGTGCGTAAAGGCCTGCCCGCTATGGTTCGACAAACTCACATGACTCATTAAATTAATAAGCTGCCTCCTTACTTCCCGGTTGTATCCCGTTCTACTAAGTCCATACCACATTTGGAGCAGGTGCCGGGCTTGCCGCTGGTTACCTCGGGGTGCATGGTGCAATAGTATTTACCTTTTGGCTTCGTGTTTTCTTTGGTATTTTTATTTGAACTGCTATTGCAGGCACCTACCCCCAGGGTAAGTGCTGCAAAAGCTAATATGATGATGATTCTTCTCATTGTTATTTGTTTTTTATAAATGAGGCAAAGCCAAATAAAGATACTACCAATACACCCAGCGCGGCAAGCATGCTTACAATATCACGTATATCTTTTCCGGCCCAGCTCATGCCAAAATACTTGTGCAAAAATATAAAGGAAAATCCTTCTGTGCGGTCAATCCCCGCAACTTTTGTAGCCAGTTTTGATGATGTGGTTTCTATGTACCAGTTTTCACCGCTGGGATACTCCACTTTTTCAACAGGGAGGCGTTTGTTGATGAAGCCATATTCATTATCAAACTGGCGTACCTGGGTGATTTTTAAATTGGTGCTTTTTGCCTGATCACCACGGTAATATCCACTTAAATAAGCTGCGTATTGTTTATCGCCATCAGGTAACTGCTTACCATCGGTCGTGCCAAAATAAAGCACTTCTTTTTTGTTGGTACTTATCTGATAATAGGGTTTATCAAAATAGTTAATAAGCGATACTTTTTTAACAGCACTATCTGCAACGGGCAGGGTCAAGTTAGAAATTACCAGATCTTTACGATTGATGAGCTGCTCATAGGCTTTTTTCTCCGGCTCGATATTGTGCAGTTTAACCAATAAGTGAAAAGCCCCGCTGGTGATAAAAGTGAACATTACAAAAGAAACAATCAGCCCAATTTGCCTGTGAAAGCGGTGCACAAAGCGGGTATCCTTC
>JAQBNZ010000232.1 GCA_028288285.1 Mucilaginibacter sp. | reverse complement strand
TAATAAGTTTGCGAACCTTGTCTGGGTGCCTTAAACCCATTTCCAAACAGGTTTGGCCACCATTGCTAAAGCCTAATATATCTGCTTTGGGTATGTTTAATTGGGTTAACAGTTGGGCTATATCATCGGCATCCTGCACAAAAGTTTCGGGAGCGTCCCTGTCGTTGGTGTGGCCATGCGCCTGCAGCTCAACGGCAATAACTTTATGTGTTTTGGCAAGTACAGGCATTATGCGGCTAAAATTAGTTTTAATGGTCGATCCACCGCCATGTACCAATACCAGGGGGCTGCCTGTTCCCTGTATTTCATAGTACATTTTTATGCCGTTCACATTGGCATAGTTGCCTGTTGTTTGGCCTTGCAATATGTTAGTTGCCATCATCAATATTATATTAAAAATAAATAATTTAATGTTTCTCATAACATGTTAAGCTTAACGCCTACGCTGCTACCCCGCTCTTACTGTATTTATTCCTGTACTCTACTGGTGATAGTCCGGTTATTTTTTTAAATATCATCCTAAAGGCTTTGGTATCGGTATAACCAACATTATACATAACCTCGTTCACGTTTTCGCGGATGGTTTCCAGGCTCATTTTGGCCGCCTCTATCCGCACGCGCTGCATGTATTCAACCACTGTATTGGATGTAGCTTTTTTAAAGCGGCGCTCCAAATGGCGACGGCTCAGGGCCAGCATTGATGCCAACTCATCTACAGTAATTTTATCCGAATAGTTATGCTCAATAAAATCCTGCGCCTTTTTAATCACATTGTCCTCATGATCTTTTTGGCCATGGAAAATAATGAACAGCGACTGGCTGTTACGTTCAATATCTATCTCAAATATTTTTGATGATGTGATAGCAGCATCTCTGCCGGCAAATTTTTCAACCAGGTACAGGAGCAGGTTAAGTGATGAGTATGCCCCTCCGCTGGTATAAATACCGCCTTCGTCTGTAATTATCTTGTAGGGCATCAGGTTTACATCAGGGAACATTTTTCTGAACTCATCTGCCATCAGCCAGTGCGTAGTGCAACTTCTACCCTTTAACAACCCGGTAGATGCCAGTATAAAAGCGCCAATGCAAAGCGAAACAACTTCGGCGCCGGCTTTATATTGTTTAGTTATCCAGGGCAAAAAATCGCTGTTGGCAGCTATTACCTTGCTCATGTCACCGTGCACCGCCGGGATTATGATCATATCAGTTTTAAACGAATCCTGCAGGGTAAATTCAGGCTTAATGGTAAACAGGCCGTTGCCTAAAGTGGTCTCTTTATTTAAGCCTACCAACTGTATTTTAAAAAGCGGTGCTTTATTCATGCGGTCCAAAGCTTCATTCACTTTTGAAAACATTTTATGAGCGGCCTCAATATTGCTCATGCTGGTTTCGCCCTCCGGAATAAGTATTGATATGTGTTTCATATTTCAAATGTAAATCAGAATGCCGTCGCAATCAACCCCTTAGATTGTCGTAATTACACCCTTTTAAATTTATCAAAGCAATGCACCTTTGTAATGCAGCTATTTAAAAATGGATATTAATTACAGCAATATAAAAATTACACGCCGGATTATTTTATTAAATATGGTAACGCTTGATAGCCGCTTTGAAGGTCCTAATGGCGAAATAGACTGGCATAATGTTGATGATGAGTTTAACCATTTTACTGCCGAACAATTTGAAACCGTAGATACACTTTTATTTGGTCGTAAAACCTACCAGTTAATGGAAAGTTTTTGGCCTACCAAACAAGCTAAAGAACAGTCTCCGGTTATTGCGGCATTGATGAATAATACTGAAAAGATAGTTTGCTCTAAAACACTTGCTAATGTTAATTGGAGTAATAGCCGTTTGGTAACTAATATTGAGGAGGAGCTACTAAACCTTAAAAATAAGCAGGGGAAAGACATTATGATATTTGGCAGTGCCGATCTTTCAAAAACGCTTATTAAGCTTGGGTTGATAGATGAGTTAAGACTGATGATGAACCCGGTTGTGCTGGGCGAAGGCAACCCTTTTTTTAGAGGCATAAAAGGACAGTTAAACTTACACCTGCTTAAAGTTAGAATGTTTAATTCGGGTAATATATTATTGTGTTACAAACCATTATACAAGTAAAGTAATGATTGAGGTTTTTAAAACAGATGTGAAAGGAATAAGACAGGCCAAAAAGCTGATGAGTTTGCTTTTGGAACATTGCCCTGTATGCCGTATTAACTTTGACCTGGAAGATTGTGATAAAGTTTTACGTATTGAAGGCAAAGATTTTTGTGCAAACCGCATTATAGAATTGCTTAAATTGAACGGGTGTAATTGTGAGATTTTAAATTAACAAACTATAAACCAAATAATTAAGAAATCATGTCAAAAATTAACGCTTACATTAACTTTAAAAATAACTGCCGTGAGGCCATGACCTTTTATCAGGAATGCATAGGCGGCGAATTACAACTTATAGTTGTTAACGAGTCGCCTATGAAAGATATGTTTCCGCCGCATTTGCAGGATTTGATTCTACATGCCAATTTAACCAAAGGCGACCTTACCCTGCTGGCATCTGATATGCCTAATGATACGAAGGGCGACGACGGGCCTGTTTCATTAATGCTGGCATGTGATACCAAAGCCGAATTACTTGATGCTTTTGATAAGTTGGGCAAAGGCGGTAAAGTAGTGCACCCTGTTGAAGCTTTTTTTGCCGGTACAATGGGTAACCTTACTGATAAATTTGGAATTAGGTGGGGCGTATTTTCAGAAGAAAAATAATTAACTTATCAACCTAAACCTTATCATGAATCCCAAAGCTATAAAAACCACCTACCGGATACTCACCGTTGTGTTTGCATTGTTTATGCTGATGGACGGCGGTGCCGGGGTAGCCAAAGAAAAAACAGGGCAGGAGGTAATGAACCATCTGGGCTACCCAATTTATATAATGGTGATAACCGGCGCATTTAAGATACTGGGCGCAATTGCCATATTGCAAAACAAATATAAAACCATTAAGGAATGGGCCTTTGCAGGCTTTGCTATTAATTTTATAGGTGCATTTGCATCAAGAGCATTTGTGGGCGATGCTATTAGTTTGCTGATGCTGCCTTTAATAATTCTGGCAATAATGTTTGTTGTTTATTATTTCTGGAAAAAGTTTGAAACCGTTAAAACCATATAACAATGAATACTATTTTAATCATACTGAGCATACTTGCAGGCATAATTGTAGTGCTACTTGTATTAGCTTTAATTGCACCCAAAGCCTATACTATACAGCATAGCATTGTTATTAACAAACCACGGCAGCAGGTTTTTGAATATGTTAAATATCTGCGCAATCAGGATAATTACAGCAAATGGGTAATGACCGACCCTAATAAACGCATGACCTACCACGGTACAGATGGTACCGTAGGCTATGCCAGCGCATGGGATAGTGATGTTAAACAAGCGGGTAAGGGCGAGCAAACGATTGAAAAAATAATTGAAGGCGAAAGGATAGACATACGCGTGGTTTTTATAAAACCATTTGCGGGTGTGGCCGATACTTACATTGCTACACAGGCAGTTACAGATGATACTACTGCCGTGAAGTGGTCATTCGATAGCAAAATGCCCTACCCTATGAACCTGATGCTGCTTTTTATGAATATGGAAAAAATGCTTGGTGCCGATATGGATGAAAGCCTTGGCAATTTGAAACGGATATTAGAAAAACAATAAATTACTTTAAATTTAACACATAAAACTAAAACCAATATTATGAAAATCACAATGATTATTGTTCGCACGCTAATGGGGCTCATGTTTTTATTTGCATCAGTAGTGGTACTTTTTAAAATAGATATGGGTAAAATGCCCGAAATGAGTGAAGCCAATAAAACATTTATGGCAGGGATAATGGCATCCGGCTATTTAATGACGCTTATAAAGGTTACTGAATTGGTTTGTGCAATAGCCTTTTTAACAGGTAGGTTTGTTACACTTGCTACTGTAGTAATTTTTCCGATTATCATTAACATTCTTTTAACACACATTTTCGTAGCACCCAGTGGAATACCTACTGCGGCATTGCTTTTAATTGGCGACCTGTTCCTTGCATACTACTATCGTAAGAATTATACAACACTTTTTGCTGTAAAATAAAATATCAAATAAGCTATCTGTAAAATAAAGAGGGCAAGCCAATGCTTGCCCTCTTTATTTTATTTAATTGTCATGCTGAACGGTAGTGAAGCATCTAATCGCCTACATACTCTCCAACAGATCCTTCACTATGTTCAGGATAACAACAGGACTTTTGTGTTGGCTTTCCGATGAATTGTAATTGCAAACTATTTTGCCCGTTTATTTAATTCCTCTATCGGCATAGTAACCATGCGCCCTATCGGTTTATTGCCCCTGTAGGTTATAACCCTTAACTGGGTAGCATCAATAGGTACGGTAAGTGTACTGGTATACTTTGGATAGTAATTGTCGGGATAAGAGTTATCAAAGCTGTAATAAATATCCAACCCTTGTACCTCTGTGGTAAGTTCAACATTTAATTTTTTGTCGGCGGTGCGTGTTACTGTAAATATAGGGTCATATACGCTTGGCGCATATTTTATTCCGGCCTCGTTAAACCTTTCAAAGTGTTTTTCAACCTTAGCAAAAAAGGTATTAAAATTCTTTTTCTCTTTAGGCGACCATACCGATTCTGCCAATGCAAAACCACGCGGCCAGGTCATATACTCTGCCTGGCGAATGTTGTAAACCTGCTCTGTCCATAAGTTTGCCTGTCCCCCCTTTATGTATTTGGCAACAGCGCCTTCAGGTACCGGCTCAAACTCGTAAGTTTTACTTAGGCGAAGAGTAGCATATACATGCGGCTCCATTACCCTGTCACTTTGCATATAATCAAGGTAAGTGAAAGTAGTAGGGCTCATTACCACATCATGATTTTGCTGGGTGGCTTCAATGCCGCCTTTAATGCCTCTCCAGCTCATTAGTGCTGCGTTAGGGCCTATCCCACCTTCCAAAATTTCATCCCAACCCATAAATTTTTTACCCTTTGATTCAACTATCTTTTCTAGTCGTTTTTCAAAATAGCTTTGTACCTCTTCCATTGTTTTAAGGTTCTCTTTGGCCATCAACGCTTTTACTTCAGCACTTTGTTCCCAGAAATTTTTTGCGCACTCGTCTCCACCCATATGTATATAGGCAAACGGAAACAGTTGCGCTACTTCGCCAATTACTTTATCCAAAAACTGGTACGTATATTCGCCGGCAGGGTTTAAAGTATTATCTACCAACGCTGGGTGGCCAGGTAACGACCAGTCCATTATCCTCTCGCCCGAGCGTACCACGTATTTATCTGCACCCACCGTAGCCGATAGTTGCGGGTAAGAAACAACGGCTGCAAGGCTATGGCCGGGTACATCAATCTCGGGCATAATATTTACAAACCTGTCTTGCGCATATTTTACCAGTTCGCGAATATCATCCTGAGTATAAAAACCGCCATAATTGCGTGGCTCATCTGCCGTAGGTGGTATAAAATTTCCAAACTCACCTTCGCGTTTTACATTGTAAGCACCCACAGTGGTAAGTTTAGGCAAGCTCTTTATTTCTATCCGCCAGCCTTCATCATCAGTTAAATGCAGGTGCAGCAGGTTAAGTTTATAACGTGCCATATTATCAATATAGCTCATTACCTCATTTTTAGTAAAGAAGTGGCGCGCTACATCAAACATCAAACCTCTCCACTCAAATCTTGGGTAGTCGGTTATATTAACCACAGGTACGGTCCACTTTACATTTTTTGCAACAGCTTTACCTTCAATTTCTTTCGGTAGTAGTTGCAGCAACGTTTGCACACCATAATATAAGCCGGCGGTTTCATTCGCGGTTATAGTGATGCCTTTTGGTTTAACAGATAAATAATATCCTTCCTTGCCAATAACCGTATCTACCTTTTTAGCTATGATCAACTTTATGGCCGCAGTTGGGGCCAGCTTTTTTACTCTGATGATCTTACCTGTAGCCGTCGAAAACCTTTTTTTGAGTAAGTCCAGCACAGGGTTAATATCTTCTTTAGTGCCTGATTGTATTGTAATAGTTTTTGGTAACAGGTATTTGCCTGTATGTGTTGTTATTTTTACAGGTTCGGGGATAATAGCGATACCTGTACTTGTCTGTTGACTAAATCCTACAGCCGAAATAAGGCAGGAGCACATTAATAAAGATAATTTTTTCATTTATAGCGTTTAATGGTTTACAAAAAGGGGCTTATAGTTTGCAATTTAGAACTTTTTAAATAATATTAATAAGTTATTTATACATTCAAATGCAGATGTTAAATACCTGAATATTAATATCAGGAAAAATATTTTCATTTTGGTTTTTTTGTTAAATTGCCTACATAACCCTAATTGCACCTGCAATTCAAAACCAATTATTAAAGTTTAACTAATTAAAAAGCTATGTCGACCGACCGTAGGAAATTTTTAAAACACCTGGGCACTTCAGTTTTACTGACCTCTGCCTCGCTTACCAGCTTAGCGGCTAAAGAAGAAAACGAAATTAGAATACTGCGTGCCGAAAAAAGGATCAGTCCTAACGATAAGATCCGTATTGCCACCATAGGTATGGGAATTATGGGCTTTAATGACACCCGCGCCGCCCTTAGTGTGCCCGGAGTTGAGCTGGTTGGTGTGTGCGACCTGTATAAAGGCAGGCTGGACAGGGCAAAAGAGGTTTACGGCGCTAACCTGTATACTACTATGGATCATCGTGAGATACTGGAACGCAAAGATATTGATGCTGTAATTATTGCCACCAGCGATAACTGGCACAGCCAGATAGCCATTGATGCTATGCATAAAGGCAAAGCGGTATACAGCGAAAAGCCAATGGTGCATAAGATAAGCCAGGGCCTTGCCGAAATAAAGGTGCAAAAGGATACTAAGATGGTTTTCCAGGTGGGCAGCCAAAGGGTAAGCAGTATTGCTTACAAAAAAGCTAAAGAAATGTACGAGTCTGGCGCTATTGGTAAAATCAACTCTATTGAAGCGTCTTTTAACCGCCAGGATGCTTTGGGTGCCTGGCAATATACTATTCCGTTTGATCAATCTGTACAAACGGTTGACTGGGCCCGTTTCCAGGCTAATGCTAAAGTGAAGCATGATTATGATAAGAACCGTTTTTTCCGTTGGAGGAATTATCGCGAATATGGTACCGGTGTTGCCGGAGATTTATTTGTGCACCTGTTGAGTGGTATTCATTTTATAACGGGCTCAAAAGGTCCGGAAAGGATTTATTCAATAGGCGACATTGCCTACTGGAGAGATGGCCGTAACGTACCCGATGTAATGAGTGCTGTGATCCATTATGGCGAAACCAAGGAACACCCGGCTTTTCAGGTTACATTACGCGTTAACTTTATTAGCGGCGAGGGCGACCATAACACAACCAAGATAGTTGGCTCTGAAGGGGTAATGGATCTGGATGACGAAAATGGCTTCACAATACGCAAAAACAAAATGGCAGAAGCGCCAAGCATTGGCGGCTGGGATTCATTATCTACATATACAGAGGCCCAGCAAAAGGCTTTGTTGGATGATTACAATAAACATTATACAGATGCCCAAAAAACAAGGCCAAGATTTCAGGATATCACCTATCGGGCACCAGAGGGCTATAGCGCATCAAATGACCATTTTGCCAACTTTATAGATTCAGTTCGTAATGGCACACCGGTTGTTGAAGATGCGGTATTTGGTTTTAGGGCCGCCGCACCGGCGCTGCTTTGTAATGATAGTTATTTTAGCAACCGCCTTATTAAATGGGACCCGGTAAATATGAAGATAGTATAACCTAATTTTACGATTTAATTTTTGACAGCCATAAACTTAAAATTATGGCTGTTTTTTTATTTCAGAATAGTAATAGAACCAGATATGGGTTGCTTGCCTATTTTGGTATCTATAATATAATAATATGTGCTGGCAGGCAATGGCGCCCCATTATAGTTTCCATCCCAGGCTTTAGAGTAGCCGGTAGATTGAAATACCAGCCTGCCATTACGTGCATATATCAAAACCGTGCAATTGGGATAATAAGCTAAGGCAGGAATATTCCAGATATCGTTAATGCCATCGTTATTAGGGGTAAAAGTATTGTTCTTAATTATTTCGCATTCAGCCTCGGTACGCACCGCCATTGTGATAGGGTTAGACAGCATAACCGGGTTTAAAACGCATTTGCCATCGCTTGTCATAGAGCAGGTTATCACATCGCCGTTCGCCAAAGTGCTACTGGTATAGGTAGTTGAGTTAACATTAGTGTTTTCGCCGTTTATCTGCCACTGATATATAATATTGCTGCTTGCGTGTACATTAGCGCTGGCTGTAAAAGTAATTGATGTTCCCGGGCATATAGCCCCGCTATAAGAAGGGCTGATACTTACAGTATTAGTGAATGATGGCTGTGTTTGCAGCGTTACTACATTAGATGTGGCCGATACAGGAGTACAGCCTGGCGTAACCCCATCTGTATTAGTAACTGTGCAGGTTATTTTATCGCCGTTAACAAGGGTATTACTGCTAAACTCGGCAGTGGTTGCATTAACCCCTGTTCCATTTACCTTCCACACATATTCGGGATTTAAGCCCCCATTCTCTACTGTAGCCTTATAAGTTATAAGTGAGCCGTCACACGGAATATCAGCGGTTGGCGCTATTGAAACTATCGGATCAGGCGCTTTCTTAACAGTAACCTTAAAGGCAACAGTTGCCTTATCGTGCGGTTCCAGGTTATCTGTAACGTTAATTACAACATTAACAGTCTGGCCATCTACCAGTGCCGTTCCGGGCAAAGGCAATTGTTTAAATGTAAATTTGTTAGTGCATGGGCTGGCAGCTGTTAACCCTGTTGTATAATCAGCTAAGGTAATGGCACAATTGCCAGATATGTTAATGGTTACATCATCATGTGCAGCTACTTTAATAGGGCTGGTAACAATAACAGGGACATCTACAACCCGGGCATTACTAACACTGGTATTATCAACGTATCCCGAAGTACCGTTTGCAGCAATGGTAGTTACCACACCGGCAGGTGTAACTTTTCTTATCATGTGATTATAAGAATCGGCAACGTAAATGTTATCGTTAGGGTCAATAGTTATGCTTTGGGGTGTATTAAACTTTGCTGCAGTGCCGGTGCCATCTGCAAAACCAACATCACTGCCGGCAAAGGTGGTGATGTCCCAATTGGGAGCATTTGGCGTAAACTTATAAATTAAATGTGTGGTTGATGATGCAAAAACATTGCCGTGGCTATCAATAGTTATTCCGGTAAAACGCATCAAAAAATCTCGTGTGCGGTATAGCGTAGTTACTACTCCGGCAGGTGTTACTTTACGGATAGACCGGATATCTTTATTATCAGAGCTGCAAACATACAGGTCGCCGTTTTTATCAAACGCCATCCCCCTTATCCCGCTAAAGCCCGCAGCTGTACCTACTCCGTCATTAGTAGTCAGGTTGTTGGCTACCAAACTGCCTACAAAAGGTGTTACTGTGCTACCATCGGGGCTTATTTTAACAATACGGGTATCATAGGCTAGATAAATAAATCCGGCATTATCAACAGCAATTGCCTGCTCTTCATAGGGGTCGGTATCATTAAATTCGTTTAGTGCTTCGGTGCCAATAGTGGTAACCAAACCCTGTGGTGTTATTTTGCGGATGGTATAATTAAGTTTATCACATACATAAATATTGCCCTGTGCATCACTGGTGATGGAAAACAAAGCCGAGCCAAACCTGGCGTTTTTACCTTGCCCGTCAACATTGCCGTTTGCAAGGCCGCCAGCAAGTGTGGTAACCCTCCCGGTAAATGCATCTATTATTCTGATGGCCCTGCTGCCCAGGTCTGAAATATAAAGATTGCCTGTAGATTTGTCATAAGTGATACCCGTTGGCTGGTTAAACTCCGCATTCAGCGGGTCTGCCGGGTCGGGCCCATACCCGGCTTTGATGGTAACCTTTTGCGGGCCTACCTGTGCGCAGGTAAACACACTATTAATTAATTTAATCACAACAGGCTGAAGTCCGGGTGGCGCTGTAGAAACCGTTGCCAATTCATCTATGGTAGCAGTACCGGTTTGGTTATCACCAAGCGGCAGCAAAATATCTGGCGGTTTAGGTGTAATAGTAGGCAAGGCATACACTATAGGCACCTCGCTTATTACCAATTGCCGTGTAACGGGATCTGCATCCTTATATTTAGAGTCTCCGTTTAAATGTGCAGTAATAGTAACCGTTCCGAACCCAATTATATGTATTTTACCATCTGCAATGCTTGCAATATTTTCATCGCTACTGGTATAGGTGATATCTAAATGTGTAATAGAATTTGACGGCGTTGCTACTGCACCCGGGTCAAAATCAACATCGGTTTGTTTTTTAACAGGTAAGGGAGGAAAGTTAATCTCTTGAGGCAGCCTTGTAGCATTATTTATCTGCATGTAAACGGTATATCCCCTGGCGCCATAAGCATTATAGCCAATTACCGAAACCTGGTAAACTCCGGGTATAGTTGGTGTACCGCTAATTTGACCGGTGGTACTGTCAAATACAAGGCCCGGTGGTAGATTCCCAACCAGCAAAAAACCAGTATTGACAATTTTGCGGATACGGTTATTTCCAGCATCGGCAACATATATATTCCCGGTTGAATCTACACAAAGACCTGCCGGCTTGTTAAATTTAGCTTGTATCCCTACGGCATCAACATAGCCGGCTACGCCGCTTACACCTGCAAGGGTGGTTACGGTAAAGTCGGCCGACATCCGGCGGATAAGATGATTGCCATTATCGGTAATAAAGAAAGTACCATATTTATCTGCTGTAATTGCAGTAGGATGCGAAAACCGTGATGCCAGGCCGCCGCCGTCCCAATCCCCAAAAAACGGTGAACCTGCAATAGTGAATACATCAGGCGCGGGGGTAACTTGCCTGATAACAGCCTCGCTCCCGGCTTGCGCCATATAATAGTTTCCGTCAATACCGGTAGTGATACCCATGGGGTTGCTAAAGCTTGACTGAGGGCCGGTTCCATCTCCAAAAATACCTGTCTTAAAACCGCCACCGGCAAAAGCTGTAATAGATCCATTGTGCACCTCTCTTATCAGGTCGTTGCCCGAGTCTGCAACATACATGTGCCCTACAGCATTAATGGTTATACCTATCGGCCCATTAAAAGTATTGTTGGTTTTTCCAAAAGTGCCGGATATGCCCGCATAAGTACTTACAAAACCAGCAGGGGTTATTTTTCTTACAGTTTGATCTTCGCTGTCGGTTATAAACATGTTTCCGGCCGCATCAAAAGCAATTCGGGCCGGCGACATAAATTGAGCAACATCCCTTTGTCCATCTTTATGGCCGGATGTGCCTGTACCTGCATAAGTGGTTACTACTCCGGCCGGGGTTATCTGGCGTATAACGTGGTTACCGGCATCTGCAACATACAAATTACCATTGGGGCCTATCTGTACATCCTGCGGCGATTTAAAACTTGCCTGTGGGCCTGTTCCGTTAACTAAAGCATTTGCATTGTTACCTGCAAGTGTAGTTACTTGGCCAAAAATAGTGGCGGGTACCTGGCTGCTGCCATTTCTGTATTCGGGTAATAAAGAAGTTATGGGTTGACCAGCGGTATAAAACTGTTGCGGAGGTTGAACAAATTTTGGAGGTTCATTTTGCCCAAACGTATTTTTAGTTGCCACCACAGCAATTAAAAAATATACGATATGGCCTATCCTTTTCACAAATGTTTACATATTACTTCAGTTGTCTTGCAGTTACACCCTCATTAGTTATGCGTACCGGATTTATTAATCCGTTAGCGTCGAATGTCATTTTATCAATACAGGTTACCCTGTGGTTGGCATCTGTTTCTGTTAATGGGCGGCGATGATAAATAATATACCACTCGTCCTTCCCCGGTACCTGTATAACGGAGTGATGCCCGGCGCCGGTTGCCACAGCGGCATCTTGTTTTAGTACGGTGCCAATCTTTTTAAACGGGCCATTTATATTATCGCTAATAGCGTATGCCACCCGGTAATCAGGGCCTGTCCATCCGCCTTCAGACCACATAAAGTAGTATTTGCCTTTGCGGGTAAACATTACCGGTCCTTCCACATATCCCTCAGGGGTTATTGAACGGAAAGTTGTACCATCTGCAAACGGAACAAGGCCTGTAAAATCATTTTTAAGCTTCGCGATGTTACAATGACCCCACCCGCCATAAATAATATAGTACTGGTTATCACTATCTTTAAATACAAACTGATCAATGGGCTGAGCGCCATTAACTATTTTGTCTATTAAAGGTTTACTTAAATAATCTTTAAAAGGGCCTTCGGGTTTATCAGCAACGGCTATGCCGATGCCACCTTTTTCATTATCGTTCTGAATATCATTAGCACCAAAAAAGAAATAATATTTATTATCTTTTTTTACTAATGCAGGTGCCCACATAGCACGTTTAGCCCATTTTACGTTTGACGAATCAAGCACATTATCATGTTTGGTCCAGTTTACCAGGTCAGGAGAAGAGAATGCATCAAAATGTACCTGCTGATTATATTTTGCAGAGTAAGTGGGATAGATCCAATATTGTTTGTCAAAGATAGTAGCTTCCGGGTCGGCGTACCAGCCCTCAAAAACCGGGTTGCCAGAGGTTGTCTTTTTTGTTTGAGCAATGCCTGCCTGTATATAAAAGGCACCTATTGTAAATAGTAATATAATTGTTTTGTTCATGTTTTTAAATGTGTTTAAAGTAAGCAGCGATGTAGCCCACTATCTCTTTAATATACTTGCTCCATAAACTAAAAGCATCTGCACTGGGTAAAAGATCGCTCCATTCAACCTTTCCTTTTATCAGAAAATCTGATGGATAAGGAACCACATCCATACCCGCTTTTTTAAATATAAGTAAGGAACGCCGCATATGGAAAGCTGATGTAACCAGCAAGTACGGCGGCTTTAAATTGGCTTGATCAAGTAGTTTTTTTGAGAATAATGCATTTTCGATTGTATTACGCGCCTGCCTTTCAATAAGTACGGTGCTATCTGCAAAGTGCATTTTCTTCAACTCGCCACTAACAAAATTACCTTCCCTGAACTTGCCTGGTTTAATCTCGGCATTACCGCCTGTAAACAACAAGTGCGATGCATTGTGGTTGGTAAGTAATTTTGTAGCTTGTATAAACCTGTCAGCACTTTGGTTAAACATGCCTTTGCCGTCTTCGCCTTCAGATGCAAAGCCACCCAGTAATATAATACTGCTATAAATCTTAGATGTTGGCGGGTAAGTATCAACGTCCCACATCCGGGCAAAAAGTTTAATTAATAAAGAGTTACCAAAAATGTAAAGTAAGGCAACGCCCGTTATCAGGAGTTTTTGCTTTCTGCGGGCATTTTTGCAAAAAACGGCATACAGCAACAGAGCTAATACCCATGTAAATGGGTATATAAATATTACAAATAGCTTCGATATAAGAAAGTACATTGGTTTTTATAAAGGTGGTACAATTTAGTTCATTTTTTTTATTTGGAGGCGTAACTATAGTTTATTGCGCACTATATGTCTCCAAATACAAAAAGCTGCCCCTTAATTAAGGACAGCTTTTGTATTATAGGTATGAAGATAGCTTATATCTTAACGTTTTCCATGCCATATTGCTTCAAAACATCTAAGGGTACACCCTCCCATTTGTTGGGAGCGTTACCTATATAGCCAATATCTTTTGTGCCCATTTCGGTACTGTAAAAACCCGAGGCTGTTAAGTCGCGCATGCGGTTAAAGAATGCTACGCCTTGCTGCATTTCTGGCTTGGCTTTGAAAGGGTAGGCAATTTGGTCTATCAGTTCAATTTGCTGTGCATGGCTGCAGGCAATAAAAGCTTTGCCATAATTGTTAAGGCAATACATATCAATCCATTTAAGTCCTCCGCGCATTGGCAGCTTATGGTTTGGAATATCTTTTACTATAAATTCAATAAAATCGGGCACTTTGGCATCACTTGCACTGCCTGATTTTTCATCCTTCGGGATAATGATATCAGCCAATACTGTAATAGTTGCCATTTCGTGTTCCGTAAAGTATGTTTCAGCCTTCAGCTTTTTATCCCGTTCTACTTCTTCGGGCATACGGCCGGGAACGGCTTCTGTTTTTGCTGATGTGGTTTCTGGCGCTGTTTTTTCACCGGGTTTACAGCCACCAAGCAGTAAACCTGTTGAAACGGTACCTAAACCTATTGCTTTGAGTGTGTCGCGTCTGTTCATGATGCGTTATACATTAAGTTTTTTACGTTGTTGTAATATATATTCGGCTGTGCGCATTGATAAGGCAAGAATGGTCCATGTAGCATTTTTATCGCCCTGCTGTACAAACGGAGCCGCATCAACCACAAAAAGGTTCTTGCAATCATGTGCCTGGCACCATTTATTCAATGCTGATTTTTTAGGATCATCGCCCATGCGGATAGTACCTACCTCATGGATAATTTTACCCGGAGCCTCTAAACCATAATTGGTCTCGGGGCCTTGCTTTTTGCCATAAATTGCACCCATACCATGTAAAACTTCCTCGAAGGTGTCTTGCATGTGCTTTGCCTGGGCAATCTCGTCATTACTCCATTTATAGTGGAAGCGTAACACGGGGATACCATATTTATCAACCACGTTAGGGTCTATCTCGCAGTAATTACCCGCATGGGCAATAGCAGTACCACGGCCGGCCATACCTACCTGGGTGCCAAAAAAGCGGCGGTAATCATCTTTAAGCGCTGCGCCATAGCCGCCACCATCTCTCTTTTTGCCATCGCGGCCCGGCACGGCACCGTTTAAGTCCTGTATGCCACCGCCAAAACCGTATGATGGCATGTGCATACCACCGCCGTATTCAATATGGTAACCACGCGGGAAGTTTAGCTTTTTATTATCCAACCACCATGGTGAGTAAATGTGCACACTGCCTACACCATCTTCGTTATAGCGTTTGCGATCCATAAGTTGCGGAAGAAAACCGCCTGCACTGGAGCCGGTAGAATCATGCAGGTATTTACCTACTACACCGCTGCTGTTGGCTAAACCGCCCGGATGAGAGGCCGACTTTGAGTTAAGCAATATACGGGCAGATTCGCCCGCGCTGGCACCAAGCACTACCGTTTTTGCGTTTACCTGATACTCTTGCATATCATCCTTATTGATATATGATACACCGGTTGCCAGTCCGTTTTTGTCGGTAAGTATCTCGCGCACCATGGCGTTGGTTATCACTTTTAAGTTGCCGGTTTTTATGGCCGGGATAACTAAACATGATGAAGCCGAGAAATCGGCATAAACCTTACAGCTACGGCCGCATTGACCGCAAAAGAAGCAGGCACCACGGTCTTTATTATTTGGTAAAGCTTCAGTTAAAACAGAACCACGACCGGTAATTACTTTAACACCGGCCTTAGTAGCTCCCTGCTTAATAAACAGTTCATTAAGGCGTGGTTTTGGCGGAGGTAAAAAGATACCATCGGGCTCACTTTCAATATTTTCAACAGTACCGTAAACACCTATCATGCGGTCAACCTTATCATAATAAGGTTTAACTTCTTCATAGGTTATTGGCCAAGGGTCGGTAAGGCCATCTTTTGGTTTAAAGTCTTCGGGGCCCATACGCAATGATATACGCCCCCAGTGATTGGTACGCCCGCCCAGCATACGTGCGCGGAACCAGTAAAACTCTGTTTTATCTTTGGTAGTATATGGCTCGCCCTCCAATTCCCAACCGCCATAAGCTGCATCAAAATCACCAAACGGGCGGGTTGTGCCTGCTCCGCGGCGGGCAGATTCCCATGCCCATTTTAATTGGTGTGAATCTGTTTTAGGGTCAAAGAAAGCGCCTGCCTCCAGCATTAAAACCTTAATGCCGGCATTTGCCAAGACATAGCCAGCCATACCACCACCTGCACCGGAGCCTACAATAACCACATCATAAGTGGCGGTTGATTTTTTGATCTGTAAATCTTCCATTTAATAAAATATATGTCGAACTATAAATATTTGTGTGGCTTAGGTTTATAATTGTTTAATCTTGATGTTTTTATATGCTACAACAGCGCCATGTTGCTGTAATGCTATATGTCCTTTAGGATACTTAGCAAAATCTTTCCATGTTTTGAATTTGCTGTTGTTTAATAGTTCCTGCCATTCGGGGCTGCCCATTTGTACATTAATTACTTCTTTTCCGTTTAACCAAAAAGTAAGGTGGCCATTATCTTTACGTAGTTTAACTGCGTTCCATTGCCCGGCAGGTTTAGCTGCAGTAGCTGGGGCTGCCTTCATATCATATAACGAACCGGCTAAGTGATTAGGTTTTTTATTGTCTTCGGCTTTTTCATTATCCAAAACCTGCATTTCAATACCGCTTGCATAAGTAGCTTTTAAAGTAGTATCCTCATGCACGCCAAATATAATACCGCTGTTACCACCTTCGGCAATTTTCCAGTCTAATGTTAATTCATAGTTCTCGTACTCACCATCAGTAACCAGGTCTGCCTGATTAGGAGCTTTAGGGTCTAACTGTAACGCGCCATCAACTACAGACCAGGGGCCTGCATCAGTACGCAGGTAACCGTGCCATCCCTTTGTGGTTTTACCATCAAATAAGGTTTGTGTTTTACCGGTTTGTGCAAATGCCGAATAAGATAATGCTGTAAAAGCTAATGCGCTTAATAATAATTTTTTCATAGTATGTAAAATTTTTAACAGCGTATGGGGCGCTGCATGGTTATAAATAGGAAAAGTAAATGTATGATAATTTTTGATTGATGATATAAACAGTATATTATCAATCAAAAATTTTACGCGATTTATGAAAAAATATTGCCGGGATTGGCAATAAGCAGGCGATTTTGATTCACCCAGTCTTTTCCTCTTAACTATAAGTTCTAATTTCTGTTGATCATGAAAGAAAGTCCTGATGATAAACCCAGAGTGACGTATCCATAACTCTGTTGAAAAGAGAAGTTATAATCATCCTGCCCCCGGTAACCGCCTCCCGCCATTACAGATACATCTTTTAGGAAAGGAAGATGATAGTAATATTTTAAACTAACGTTTAATCGTTTTTTAAAGTTAAAGGCGTTGTAGTCATTGTATTTATCGGCTATATAAGTAAAATCGAATTGTATACGCTGCCAGTTGTTAAATACCCAGCTGTTAGTTTTTACAGGGTCGGGCTCTCTTTTTGCAAGGTTATACAAATAAGTTCCGTTAATTCTCACAAAACCATAACGGCCTGTTAAACCTTCTGCAACCCCCTTGCCAAACAAACCAGAATGAAGTTCAACCCCAAGAGTAGTATAGCGATTAATTATTCTATCTATCTTATTGGTACGCCTGCCTATGGTGTAATTAAGCGTATAAAAATTAGTTGAGAACTTGCCGCTATCCACATTAAAACTACCATCAGGAAGTAAAGTAGGCCCGCGCACGCCATTAGAATGATGTGTATATCCCAATGATAAAAATTTTGGATTGAAAGGGTCATCATTTATCCTGGAATATAAAACACCGCCCGGCATATAGCTTGGCGATTTTACCGGAGCACCCTGTGTAGCCAGTAGCCTGATCTTGATACGAAGAAAAGCATTGAAAAAAAAGCGGGATTTAGGGGTGTTAAAAACTACAAAATTAGCAACAACATCAGCTGCCAGTTGCGTTTTCTCTGGCTGAAAGTACTCCTGCCCAAAAAAAGATGTTCTTAGGTTTTGCTGGTAAATACTATTAAAATCGCGGTTAAGTATGCGTTTAGTTAAGGTAGTTTTATCTATTGTATCCTGGTGAAACGCAGGCGTATCTGCAATAGCTGCATAACCATTTGCTTTTGTTATTAACAAAAGAAATAAGCCAATATATATATTACAAGAACGATGTAGGGTTTTAGCCATAGTATATTGTGACACACGTGCCTAAAAAATTTCTATAATGACAGCCACAAAGCGGTAATGTTTCGGTATTATACCGTTTTGGCAGGTCTCAAAAATATAGTTTACCTTGTCATTACATAGTAAACATCGTTTTACCTAACTAAATGCCTATCTTGCAAGTCAGATTTTAACAAAATAGTGACATTTCAGGATTTCAATTTTAACGAACAATTACTCGAAGGCGTTTTAAGCATGGGGTACACCACCCCAACTCCCATACAACA
>JAQBNZ010000195.1 GCA_028288285.1 Mucilaginibacter sp. | reverse complement strand
GTAGAGTACATAGCTACTACCAAACTAATAGCGAATATGATTATTATAAGCCCAAATTTTATGGCGATATCTGCTAATTCCATTACAGGCGTGTCTCCCTTTCAAATTGTTCTTTATTCGCTTCTTTTAATACCGGGTTGGTTTTTACCACCGGTAGTGGTTTAAGCGTATCATAGTGGTTGGAGCTAATAACAGATTTATGCGATACTTTTCGCGGTCCTTCTATTATCCAGTCACTGGTTTTCTTTTTATCAAAACGGCAGGTATTGCAAATAAATTCTTCTGCTTCACCGTACTCATCTTTACGTGCGGTTACACGAATAACATCTTCTCCTTTATACCATAAGGTAACTTTACCGCAGCATTTCGGATTTTCGCATTCGCGATGTGCCTCAACTGGTTTGGTAAACCAAACACGGTTTTTAAAGCGGAAGGTTTTATCTGTTAATGCGCCTACCGGGCATACATCAATTACGTTACCGGAGAAGTCATTGTCAACCGCTTTTTGTATATAGGTTGATATTTCTGAATGATCGCCACGGTTTAAGATACCATGTATACGATGGTCTGTTATCTGGTCGGCAACAAACACACAACGGTAGCATAAAATACAACGGGTCATGTGAAGTTGTATCTTATCGCCAATATCAATTTTTTCAAATGTACGGCGGTCAAACTCATAACGGGTTTTGGCAGCACCGTGCTCATAGCCTAAATCCTGTAAATGACATTCGCCTGCCTGGTCACAAACCGGGCAATCAAGCGGGTGGTTAATTAATAACATCTCTACCACACCCTTGCGCGCCTCAATAACCTCCGGCGAAGTAATATTTTTTACTTCCATACCATCCATTACTGTAGTACGGCAGCTTGCTACCAACTTTGGCATAGGGCGCGGATCTTTTTCAGACCCTTTGCTTACCTGCACCAAACAAGTACGGCATTTACCGCCGGTGCCTTCCAGCTTGGAGTAATAGCACATAGCAGGCGGAACAATGTCGCCACCAATAAGCCTTGCGGCATTAAGGATGGTTGTCCCGGCCTCTACTTCAATAGGAAATCCATCTATCGTTACCTTCATCTGACTTTCGTCTTTTTTATATTTTCATTTTGTCATGCTGAACGTTTGAAGCATCTGTTGCGAATAGATCCTTCGTTCCTCAGGATGACAAGTACTTTTATCCCTATATGTCATTGCGAGCGTAGCGCGGCAATCTCATAGCTGTGCATTAACGCTTTGCATGCGACGAGATTGCTTCGCCGCTCATGCCATTGCACCGCCTTGGCTCGCAATGACATAGTTATTTAAGCAACAACGGTATTCAACGGGTCAGCATAATGCGCTATACCGTAATTTCTTGTTACTGCAGTTGCTGCATCAGTTACGTGCCACTCAAACTCATCTCTAAAATGGCGGATAGCACTGGCCACCGGCCATGCAGCTGCGTCACCCAGCGGACAAATTGTATTCCCTTCTATTTTCTTTGATACATCAACCAGCAGGTCCATGTCGCTCATTTTACCGTGGCCATATTCCAGGCGGTGTAAAACCTTTTCCATCCAGCCGGTACCTTCACGGCATGGCGAACATTGTCCGCAGCTTTCATGGTGATAAAACCTTGCAAAGTTCCAGGTATTGCGCACAATACACTGGTCCTCATCATAAGCAATAAACCCGCCCGAACCCATCATGGTACCGCTGACAAAACCACCATAAGCTAATGATTCATAGCTCATTAGGCGTGCTTCGTTATTAATGGTTTTCAGGAACAGGTTAGCCGGCAAAATTGGCACAGATGAACCTCCTGCAACAACTGCCTTTAAACGTTTGCCGTTGGCTATACCACCGCAATATTCATCGCTGTATAAAAACTCTTCGGCCGGTAAACCCAGGTCAATTTCATAAACACCCGGATTTTTTAAATTACCACCTGCAGATATCAGCTTAGTACCTGTACTGCGGCCTATTCCTAATTTTGCATACTCATCGCCACCTTCATTAATGATAGGCACAACAGCTGCAATTGATTCCACATTGTTTACTACCGTAGGGCAGCCATACAACCCTGCAATAGCCGGGAATGGAGGTTTTATTCTTGGGTTACCACGTTTACCTTCCAATGATTCTAACAAAGCGGTTTCTTCGCCGCAGATGTAAGCACCACCACCCGGTTGTACGTAAAGCTCCAGATCATACCCTGTGCCTAATATATTCTTACCTAAAAAGCCTTTGGCCTTTGCTTCGGCAATTGCTTTTTCAAGTATGCGTATCTGCGGCATCATTTCGCCACGTACGTATATGTATGAAGTTTTCGCACCCAACGCAAAGCTGGCTACTATCATTCCCTCAATTAACAGGTGAGGGAGGTAGGTCATTAAAAAACGATCTTTAAAAGTACCGGGTTCAGATTCATCCGCGTTACAAACCAGATAACGGGCAACACCTTCTGGCTTAGCCAAAAAGCTCCACTTCATCCCGGTAGGAAAACCTGCGCCACCACGGCCGCGTAAGCCCGATTTTTTAACCTCTTCCACCACTTCATCGGGCGTAAGGGTTTTCAGGGCTTTTTCAACAGCAGCATAACCGCCTTTTGAGCGATAAACATCAAATGTATTGATGCCGGGTACGTTAATATGTTCAAGTAAAAGTTTGCGTCCCATTACTACTAATATATTTTACCGCTTAGTTTATAAGCGGTTATATGATTTCTTATACAATTTGAAAGTATCAATGCGGTTGTGAAACCGATGATGAGGCGATAATGCTCCGGCACCTGCAGTAAAAATAACAGGACTATACCTACTATTAATGCCGCGTCCCAGCCTATCAATCTGCTTCTTTCATTCATTTAGTTCTTCGCTTTCGCCTTTAAATCGCTTATCAAAGTATCAACCGATTCGGGGGTTAATTTCTCGTAAAAAGTATACTCGGGGCTAATTTGTAAAACCGGGCCAAAACCACAAGCGGCAAGGCATTCAACACCCCTCCAGCTAAATAAGCCATCTTCGGTTACGTCGCCTTCTTTTACGCCAAGCTTCTGCTCAATGTAATTCATTATTTTGCCTGCGCCAACAATTTCACAAGGACCGGTACGGCAAACTTCCAGCATGTACTTGCCCTGCGGCTTTAAAAAATACATGGTGTAAAATGATGCTACCTCGTAAACCTCAATAGGTTGTATAGAAAGGTATTCGGCAACTTTATCCATTGCAGGTACGCTAACCCAGCCAAATTCCGCCTGTACCAAATGCAGTATAGGCAATAATGCCGATTTTTGTTTCCCTTCAGGATAACGGCTAACTATATCAGCAAACTTGCTGATCAGCTCCGGTGTAAATGTTACCGGCATATTGGTGTCTTGAACACTAAGCATCTAACTCTCCGGCTATAACGTTTAAACTACTCATGTTAATAATAGCATCTGATAATAACATACCCCGGCTC
>JAQBNZ010000149.1 GCA_028288285.1 Mucilaginibacter sp. | reverse complement strand
ACTAATATTCTTATATTTATAAATATTAACAAGATTCATCACATTATTATATGGCTGAAGTAGTTAAAATGCCTAAAATGAGCGATACCATGACTGAAGGGGTATTGGCTAAATGGCATAAAAAAGTTGGCGACAAGGTAAAATCAGGCGATGTTTTGGCCGAGATAGAAACCGATAAGGCCACTATGGATTTTGAATCGTACCAGGACGGCACCGTGCTTTATATTGGTGTTGAAGAAGGTAACGCTGTTCCGGTTGATGCTGTTATTGCCGTTTTAGGCAAAGAGGGCGAAGACTATAAAGCCGCTTTAGAAGGAACTGCAGCCCCTGCAAAAACAGAAGAAAAATCAACACCGGCTGAAGATAAAAAACCTGCAGTTGCACCGGCTGCTGCAAAACCTAAGGTTGATCTTTCAAGCATCCCGGCCGCGGTTATCCGTATGCCATTGCTTAGCGATACCATGACCGAGGGTACTATTGAAAAATGGTACTTTAAGGTTGGCGATAAAGTAAAAGCTGATGATGCATTAGCTGATGTGGCAACCGATAAAGCTACCATGGAAGTGGTAGGTTATGAAGAAGGCACACTTTTATACATAGGTGTTAAAGAAGGCGAAGCTGCCCAGGTTAATGGCATTATAGCCATTGTGGGTAAAGAAGGTACAGACATTACTCCGTTATTACAGGATAATGATGATACCGCAGCTGCTGAAGCCCCTGCTGCCGAAGTTGCACCAGCTGCCACTGTTTCAAGCGCTGCACCAACTGCTACTGCTGCCGGTTCAACCGAAGATGATAGCCGCGTTAAAGCATCGCCATTAGCACGTAAAATTGCTAAAGACAAAGGCATTAACTTAAATGATGTAAAAGGTTCTGCCGAAGGCGGCCGTATCATCAAAAAAGATATTGAAAACTTAGCTGCACAGCCTGCTGTTAAACCACAGGAGCAAGCTGCCGGTGCTAAACCGGCCGAAGCTGCACCTGCAAAAGCAGCTATTGTATTACCAACTTACACAGGCGAAGAAAAATTCAGCGAAAGGGCGGTTACGCAAATGCGTAAAGCTATTAGCAGAAGATTATCTGAAAGCTTATTTACTGCGCCTCACTTCTACGTTACCATGTCAATTGATATGGACCAGGCAATTATTGCCCGTAACAAGATGAACGAGGTTGCACCGGTTAAAATATCATTTAATGACTTTGTATTAAAAGCCTGTGCTGTTGCCTTAAAACAACATCCTGCTATTAATTCATCATTCCTTGGTGATAAGATACGTACTAACGAGCATGTACACATTGGTGTAGCCGTAGCGGTTGACGAAGGCTTACTTGTACCGGTAATTAAATTTGCTGATGGTAAATCATTAAGCCATATCTCTACCGAGGTAAAAGAATTTGCCGGTAAAGCAAAAGCTAAAAAATTACAACCTGCAGAAATGGAAGGCTCAACCTTCACTATATCAAACTTAGGTATGTTTGGTGTTGATGAGTTCACTGCTATTATTAACACACCAAATGCTTGTATATTGGCCGTTAGCGGTATAGCACAAGTACCGGTTGTTAAAAATGGCGCTGTAGTACCAGGCAATGTTATGAAAGTAACCTTAAGCTGCGATCATCGTGTGGTTGATGGCGCAACAGGTGCCGCGTTCCTGCAAACATTAAAATCATTACTGGAAGAACCGGTAAGAATGATGATATAATTTTTTGGACTTTTAGATAAAAGACGAAAGGATAAGGATAAAAAAGCGATGAGTTTACTCATCGCTTTTTTTGTTTCAAGCATGGTGGATAAGGTCAGTCTGAGCTTGTCGAAGACCTGTGCGCAATGGCCTGGTTCGCTAATGGTTCGACATGCTCATCATACACATTATTTATTAACTTGTACCTCAAACAGAACTACCATGCTTATACTCGCATTAGCTATTGTTATAATCGTTTTAATTTATTTTTTCAATCGCAAAAAGAAGCCGGTAGCTCAATGTGATGCACCTTTACTAAAGCAGCTACTTACCCAACATATCGGTTTTTACAATAACCTAAATGACGAAGATAAAAGCATATTTGAGCAAAGGATACAAACATTTTTAAATGATGTACGCATTGAAGGTGTAGGCTTAGAGATTGGCGATACCGACCGTATAATGGTAGCATCAAGTGCGGTAATACCCATCTTTGGCTTTAAGGACTGGACATATCGCAACGTTACCAATGTGCTTTTATACCCGGATACTTTTAATGATGAATTTCAGTTTGAAGGGAGCGAGAGTCGCAATATTATGGGCATGATAGGCAGTGGTTATATGAACGGACAAATGATACTATCGCGCAACGCACTGGTAAAAGGTTTCTCAAAAAATTCAGGTGAAGAAAATACCGGCATCCATGAGTTTGTACATCTGCTTGATAAAGCCGACGGTGCTACTGATGGCATACCCGAAAGTTTCCTGGCGCATGAGTACACCGAGCCGTGGGTTAGAATGATGCATCAGGAGATCCATAAGATAGAAACGGGCCATTCTGACATTAACCCGTATGCCATTACCAACGAGGCCGAGTTTTTTGCGGTAGTATCTGAATATTTTTTTGAAAAGCCCGATCAGTTTCAAAACAAACACCCGGAATTATATGCTATGCTGAGTAAGATCTTCGGACAAGATCCGGCTGAATAAATAAAGCGGCTGGTAATACAGGCTTGACGATGGGGATTGCTTTTGCATCAAAAAATTATTTAGCTTTAAAGCATCAAAACCATATCGCAATGAAAAAAATATTGATGGTTATTTCTTTAGCCGCCACTTTTACAGCCTGTAAACAAAAACAAGCCGGTAACAGCACAGCAACCGATGATAATAAACAACTGGCCAAGCTATTTGATAGCTATTATGAAGGCTACCTCAAGCTCGACCCATTAACAGCTACTTTTATTGGTGATGCGCGATATAATGATCAACTACCAAACACGGGTTCTGTTGAATATTTAAAACAGGCGCATAATTTTTATGCCGCCTACCTGGATAGCATAAAAACCTTTAAGCGCGAAGACCTGGATGATAATGACAAGCTATCGTACGATATTTTTGTTTACGAGGCACAAACTAACCTGGATGGGTTTCAATACCATCTGGAGTATATGCCTTTTAACCAAATGTTTGCATTGCCTATAACTATGGGTCAGTTAGGTTCGGGCTCAAATGCACAGCCGTTTAAAACCGTTAAAGATTACAACGATTGGCTAAAACGTTTAACAGCTTTTTCTGCCTGGGCAGATACGGCTATTGGCAATTTTAATAAAGGCATTAAAACAGGAGTTGTGCTGCCAAAAGCTTTGGTAGTTAAAATGATACCCCAAATGCAAAGCTTTGTAGTAACAGATGTTACCAAAAGCATTTTTTACGACCCGATAAAAAGCATACCTGCCGATTTTTCTGCCGGCGATAAAAAAACCATTACCGAGGCATACAAGAAGACCATTGCTGATATAGCCGTGCCTACCTATAAAAAACTGGCAACCTACCTGCAAAACGATTACCTGCCGCATACCCGCAGCACTTCGGGCTTATCATCTGTTACCGATGGGGCAGCAAAATATGCTTACCTGGTAAAGCAGCAAACTTCCACCACCCGCAAACCCGAAGAAATTTACCAAACCGGCTTGAGCGAAGTTGCGCGCATCAGCAAGCAAATGGATAGTATTAAAAATGTAGTGGGCTTTAAAGGCGATAGGGCAACCTTTTTTGAATACATGAAAACCGATGCTAAGTTTATGCCTTACAAAACCCCGGCAGAGGTGCTTAACGCATTTGAGAATATTCATAAACGCATGGAGCCAAACTTGAAAAAGATGTTTACTCACGTGCCTAAAACGTCGTTCATGATCAAGCAGACCGAAGCTTTCAGGGCGGCTTCTGCAAGTGCGGAGTATAACCAGGGTTCGGCAGATGGTAAAAGGCCGGGGATATTCTATGTGCCGATACTGGATGCCACAAAGTTTAACACAACATCAGGCATGGAATCGTTGTTTTTGCATGAGGCTATACCGGGCCATCATTACCAAATCTCTTTAACGCAGGAGAATACCAAGCTTCCTAAGTTCCGCAGGTTTTTGATATTCGAGAATGCTTATGTAGAGGGTTGGGCATTGTACTGCGAATCGTTAGGTAAAGAATTAGGCTTATACACTGATCCTTACCAGCATATGGGCGCGCTGGGCGATGAAATGCACCGCGCCGTTAGGTTAGTGGTTGACGTGGCTATCCACACCAAAGGGATGACACGGGAACAGGCTATTAAATATATGATGAGTAACGAAGCCATAAGCGAACAAGGCGCTACTGCCGAAATTGAGCGTTATATGGGTATACCGGCACAGGCGCTTGGCTATAAAACCGGAGCTTTAAAAATAAGGGAGCTACGTACTAAATATGAAAAACAGTTAGGCAGCAAATTTAATCTGGCCGAGTTTCATAACCAGGTGCTAAAGGATGGTGCTATGCCGCTAAGTGTTTTTGAAACTAAAATGGAAGCCTGGGCAAAAACGCAATAATCTGGATTTAAATAAGCACTAATGACCTTCGCTGATAAAGTAATAGCGTTCAACAAGCAACTGGAATATACAGGGCCACAGTTACCTGCTGGTATTCGTATAATGAACCCGTTTAAGGAAGAGGAACAGGCCATGAGGATATCAGCAGAGTTTTACCACAAATATTATAGTGACCAAAATAAACGGCACATTATTATGGGTATTAACCCGGGTAGGTTTGGCGGCGGCCTAACCGGTATTCCGTTTACCGATCCTAAGCGGTTGCAATCGGAATGTAATATCAGTTACGAGGGCAAAGTTACGCATGAGCCATCGTCTGTATATGTGTATGAGGTAATTAATGCCTACGGTGGGGCAGAGGCTTTTTACAAAAAAATCTATATTAATTCTCTTTGTCCGCTTGGCTTTATCACAATTGATAATAAGTGCAAGGAAAAAAATTACAACTACTACGATAGCAAAGCACTTTGTACTACGGTAACCCCTTTTATTATTGAGAACATTAAAAAGCAAATAGCCTTAGGTGTTTATACCGATACCTGCTTTTGTTTTGGTACAGGCCAAAACGAAAAGTTCATCAAAAAGCTGAACGATGAGCACGGTTTTTTCAACAAGATTGTGGCACTGGAACATCCCCGGTTTATTATGCAATATAAAACCAAAGCCAAGCAGGCCTATATTGATAAGTACCTACAGGCATTTAGTGAAGTAGAGTGATCCTAAGAAAAATTACTTTTTATTCTTATCGTAAAAAGAAAACACTTTTTGCAATAATGGTGTAGTACGCGCAGATAAATTTTGACGAATATTTAGCTCTTCCTGGGCTATTTCAACAAATAAACCATTAATAGCTTTCTGAGTAACATAATCGCTTATATCAGGGTTTACCTTGCTTGCAAAAGGCACCTTGTTGTATGCGGCTGCGGCATCGCCATAATATTTGGTAGCACCTACTTTATTAAGGCTGGCTTGTACAACAGGTTTAAAGCTCTCAGCTAACTGCGATGTTGTGGTACGTTTAAAATACTGCGTAGCGGCATCCTGGTTGCCCAACAAAATGTTGGTAACATCCTGCAGGGTCATTTGCTTTATGGCACTAACAAATATAGGTTTTGCTTTACCTGCGGCATCTTCGGCGGCACGGTTAAGTGATAGTATCACATTGTCGGCCAGTTTACCAAGGCCAATGCTGCGGAGCGTACGTTCAACCTTTTGTGCCTCGGGTGGGAAAAGTATTTTAACAGCAGCGTTAGCAAAAAAGCCGTTAACAGACGATAGCTGATCAGAACTTTTAGTGGTGCCTATCTCAAGCGCTTGCTTAAGGCCATTGCCAATCTCTAATGCAGAGGGATTACCGGCTTGTTTAACGGTTGTTTGTGCTACCTGACTAAGTGTATCGCAACCAGAGAAAATAAGAAACAGGAACGGGATAAATAATAAGATTTTTTTCATAGCGGCTAAGTATCAAAATTACTGCCAAGAATATTATTACCAGTGGCATACCAGCAAAGTTATACTGCCGGGATTTATTACCAGTGGCGCACCAGCATAAATACCAGCCCGGCAATTAAAGCCGAAATAGGAATGGTAATTATCCATGCCCAAACCAGGTTAATAGTAACACCCCAGCGTACTGCAGATACACGTTTGGTAAGTCCCACGCCAATGATGGAACCTGTAATAGTATGCGTGGTTGAAACCGGTATAGCTAAACGCTCAGTAATGAACAGGGTAATGGCACCTGCTGTTTCGGCTGCTACGCCTTCAAGCGGGGTTATTTTGGTGATCTTTGACCCCATTGTTTTAACGATCTTCCAACCGCCAGACATGGTACCTAATGATATAGCCGAATAACAAGCCAGTGGGATCCATTCAGGCATTGGTGAGCCACTGTTAATTATTTTAGATGCAACCAGAGCCACATACAAAATACCCATAACTTTTTGCGCATCATTTGTACCGTGTGCAAAGCTTAATGCCGCTGCAGATACCAATTGTAATCTTTTAAACCATCGCTCTGCAGTTACAGGTTTGGCCCTTTTACAAAGGTGCAGTATCATTATGGTTATAAAATAGGCTATAAACAAACCTATAAATGGTGCCAATACAATGTAAGCTATAATGGTAAGTATGTAATGCGCATTCACTGCGCTAAAACCAGAGGCACCTAAAAGGATTGCATTAGTTATGCCTGCACCTGCAAAACCACCAATAAGTGTGTGCGATGAACTGGAAGGGATACCAAACCACCAGGTTGTTAAGTTCCAGGTGATGGCGGCTATTAAACCGGCCAGTATTACATGCAGGGTAATAAACTCTTCATGAACTATTTTGGCAACGGTATTGGCAACTTTATGATCCTTTATAAAAAAGTATGCAGCAAAATTAAATACGGCTGCAAGTAATACCGCCTGAAAAGGTGTTAATACTTTGGTTGATACGATGGTTGCTATAGAGTTGGCCGCGTCATGAAAACCGTTTGTATAATCAAAAATAAGTGCCAGGGCAATAACAGCAACAAGTAAGGTAGTAACCATCTAAAAATTGTTTTTTGCTTAGGCGTTTTTAACTAATATTGATTCCATTACATTAGCTGCGTCTTCGCACATATCTGTAGCGGTTTCTAATGCGGCTAATATCTCTTTATACTTTATAAGGCGGATAGCATCTGTTTCATATAAGAAAAGGTCGGCTACGGCACGGTCAAAAACGTAATCGGCCTGGTTTTCCACACTATTTATTCTAATGCATGAATCGGCAATGGCGCGTACATTGCGTAAATCTTTCAACTCTCTTACAGCTTTTTCCAGATCGGTACCTGCCTGTAATATCAGTTCAGATAGCTTGCGGATATGCTCATTAAAATCGTCTATTTTGTAAAGCAGCATACGGTTTGCAGCACCGTGTATATAATCGGCAACATCATCAATTGCTGTTGCTAATGAGTGTATATCTTCACGATCAAACGGGGTAATAAA
>JAQBNZ010000136.1 GCA_028288285.1 Mucilaginibacter sp. | reverse complement strand
TTGATTTTTTGCCTCTTTCTGTAGACTATCAAGAAAAATATGCTTCTACCGGTCGTATTCCCGGTGGATTTTTACGCCGTGAGGCACGTTTATCAGACTATGAGGTTTTGATCTCTCGTTTGGTTGACCGCGCTTTACGCCCAATGTTCCCTGAAGATTATCATGCTGATACACAAGTAATGATCTCATTAATATCTGCTGATAAAGATATTATGCCTGATTGCCTTGCCGGTTTAGCTGCATCAGCTGCATTGGCCGTTTCTGATATACCTTTTAACGGGCCAATATCTGAAGTGCGCGTTGCTAAAATTGACGGTGAATTAGTTATTAACCCAACGTTAAGCCAGCTTGAGCGTGCTACATTAGAATTTATTGTAGCAGGTAGCGAGCATGACATTAACATGGTTGAAGGCGAATCTGCAGAGATACAGGAAGCTGAATTAGTTGAAGCTATTAAATTTGCACACACTGCTATTAAACTTCAGTGTTTAGCTCAAAAAGAATTAACCATTGCGGTTGGTAAAACCGAAAAACGTACATACAGCCACGAGCACAGCAATGAAGACTTGAAGAAAGCCATTTATGCTGCTACTTATGAGCAGGTATACGCGGTTGCTTCTTCTGCATCGGCAAAAGACGAGCGTTCAGTTAAATTTAAAGAAGTTAGAGATGCATACATCGCTACTTTAGGCGAAATTGATGATATCACTAAAGCATTAGCTAAAAAATACTACCACGATGTGGAGTATGATGCTATCCGTAACCTTGTATTAGATGAAGGTAAACGTTTAGATGGCCGTACTACTACTCAAATACGCCCAATATGGAGCGAAGTTGGTTATTTACCATCTGCTCACGGTTCTGCAGTATTTACCCGTGGCGAAACACAATCATTAACCACCGTTACCTTAGGTGCTAAGGATGATGAGCAAATGATTGATGGCGCATTCATTAATGGTTATCAAAAATTCCTGTTGCATTATAATTTCCCTGGCTTCTCAACTGGTGAAGTTCGTCCTAACAGGGGTGCAGGCCGTCGTGAAATTGGTCATGGTAACCTGGCTATGCGTTCGTTAAAACGTGTTTTACCTCCGGTAGAAGAAAATCCTTACACTATCCGTATAGTTTCTGATATCCTTGAATCAAACGGTTCATCATCAATGGCTACGGTTTGTGCCGGTACATTAGCATTGATGGATGCAGGTATCAAAATCAAATCGCCGGTATCAGGTATCGCAATGGGATTGATCACTAACGAAGTGGGTACTAAATATGCTATCCTTTCTGATATTTTGGGTGATGAAGATCACTTGGGAGATATGGACTTTAAAGTAACAGGTACCGAAAACGGTATTGTTGCTGTACAAATGGATCTTAAGATAAACGGTTTGTCATATGACATATTAACCGCTGCCTTAAACCAGGCTAAAGATGGCCGTTTGCACATCTTAGGCGAAATGAAAAAGACCATTACCGCACCACGTGAGGATTACAAACCACACGCTCCGCGTATTGTAATGATAAAAATTGATAAAGAATTTATTGGTGCAGTTATCGGGCCCGGTGGTAAGATCATTCAGGAAATGCAGCGCGAAACAGGTGCTACCATCTCTATTGAAGAAAAAGACAACCAGGGTATTGTTCAGATATTTGCCGATAACAAAGCAGCTATTGACCAGGCTTTAGGTCGTATCCGTGCTATTGCTTCAAAACCAGAAGTAGGCGAGATATACGAAGGTAAAGTGAAATCAATTATGCCATTTGGCGCATTTGTTGAAATTATGCCGGGTAAAGATGGTTTGCTGCATATATCAGAAATTGATCACCGTAGAATTGAAACCATGGATGGTATATTTAATGTAGGCGACGAAGTCCGCGTTAAATTACTTGATGTTGATAAGCAAGGCAAACTGAAGCTTTCACGTAAAGTTTTATTGCCGCGCCCAGAAACAAACAAGCCTGAAAGTAATTAATCAGAAACAATAACTAATAACAAGACCCTCCGAAAGAGGGTCTTGTTATTAGTTTAAGATTTTAAAAAAACAAAACAAAGTTTAAACTTGTTAGTTTATTTTAGTTAAGCGTAGTTATATCGAGAAACAATAAGCCGGTCCCAATTTGCAAATGACATCTACTCCTGCTAATGATCCGTTAGATTTTCTCAACAATACTTCCAGTATACAGGGGGGAGGAGAAGCGCACCTTATACAAAAGTTATTGTACGAGATTATCAGGGTTAAAGAATTAATTACTTATTATGATTCCATCCCAAATGGGGCGGGGCAACTTGGCTCGTCTATACTCAACGAGCTGGTTACCGAAGCTTACAACTCTCTGGTAAATTACGATACTATTTTAATGAAAAAATACTACGATCTTTTGCTTAATTGTGACTGATGCTGAAAAGTTCTTTTTCTTAGCTCAATATCTTCTCTCTTAATTCCTGCGAAATTTCATCAGTAATACGGATAATATCATCAGCTAATTGGGTGTTATTAATAACCAGTTTATCACATCCTTCGCGGTAGGGCAACAGGTACTCGTTATAAGCCGGTACAACATGGTTGGTCCATTTGTATTTAACATCATCATACGAGTAGCCACGCTCCAGCAAATCGCGTCTCAGACGGCGCTGCAGGGCAACCTCTTCATCAGCTTCAATAAATATAGTCATATCTAACTGGCTGGCTATTTTTTTAAAGTGCAGAATAAACAAGCCCTCTACAATTAAAATAGGAGCAGGCTTTATTTCCATCATTTTTGGGATGGCATTGGGGTTATTAAAAGTATACTCCAGCTTTGTAACCGTTTGGTTATTTATAAGCTTGGCTATATCATCCTCAAAATGGGCGTGGTCAATAGTTGAAGGCAAGTCAAAATTATATAGCTTGTTCTCTTCTTTGGTCATGTTGTGCGCAACCGGGATATAATAATCATCCTGAGATACCAGGCACACTTCATTATCAGTAAAATGCTCTAAAAAGCATTTCAAAAAAAAGGTCTTGCCAGAACCGCTTCCACCGGCAATACCAATAACGTAAGGTTTATTCATTCGGAGTACCGTAACTAATATTTACATGAAAACGTTTATCAAGGGCGCCTAATGATTGGGCAACATTTTTGGTTACCACAATTATGGCATCCTTGTTTGACTCATTATCAGTAAAACGACCAACCACCTTAGCAAACGTAGAACGGTTATTCATAGGGTTGGTTATGCGCATTACTGTGCCTATAGGGGCTGTACGGTGTAGTACTAAAGTTTTGTTTGGGTCAAGACTGGTATCATCTATCCATGTGGCCACGCCCTTTTCGTTTTTTTCAAACAAGCCATATTTATTAGTAGGCAAATGGCGGCCCAGGCTATCTGACGCCACATATGTTGAATCGCGTTTTGCAAGGGCTGTATCTACTGTTCTGGCAGGTTGGGGCGAAGATGCAGGTACACCTGATCTTACCTGTAATACCTGGCCGGGCACTATTGTTGATGTTAGTTTATTAATGGCCACTATCTCCTCTATAGTGGTACCAAAGCGTTTTGCAATAGAATAAAGCGTTTCGCCAGCCGATACTTTGTATTGCTGATTAGTGGTATTGCTTGCATTGCTGTTGGCTACTTGCTGTGCGGTTTTTTGTTCAATGGGTTTAGCCGGAGGAGGGTTGGTACTTGCCGGCTGCTGTACAACGGGTTTGCTTTGTGCCGGTACTTGCTGTGTTGTTGAAGCAGGCTGTGCAGCTGGTTTAGTTTGCTGTTGTTGTTGCGACTGAACAGGGGCTGTGCTTTCAACAATTGAACGTTCAGTTGGTACTTTAATAACTTTGCCAATTTGCATAGTGGCATTATTATTAAACTGTTGTATAACTTTGGGGCTCACGCCATAACGGCGGCCTATTGAGTAGTAATTATCTTTTGGATCAAGCTTATGCAGGATAACTTTTTTGCCATTAAGGTTCTCAATACCTACAGAATCTACAACAGTGCCGGCATAAATTAACGAGGACATGGAGAGCAGTATAGTAGATAATAGCAGTATTTTAAATTTCATAAATAAATTATTAGTCAGTAATTTATAGGTTTAAAACCTTTATTTTGTTTTTGTTTTTTATGTATACCAAAGCATTTTTATGTAATACAAACGCCTCAGGCTGCAACTTTTGTATGTCTGTGTTTAATAAATCCTGGTAAACAATATCAAAACTATCCATAATAAACAGGTGCTGTTGAAGCGCCCCGTTTTTAAACGTGTGCAAAGATACAATTCTGTATTTATTGTGATTAAGGTAATGTATTATATTTCCGTAGGCTTCGGCAGGTAAGCTCCCCGGTATCATTTCGCCTGGGGTTGTAATATGAGGTATGACTATACTATTGGCCAAAGGTTTATCTGTGTGTTCGTCATAAGGCCGTTTAATTTCGCCTGTATTAATATCAGCCAGCAAGTATTTTTTTGTTTGTATACTGGCATTATATACAATTGGCCCATTAATGCTCATGTGGTCAAAAGCAATACTGTAGTTACTCCAAATATCGTTAGCAGTTGTAGCATCAATAGCAATTACCGCTCTATGCTCCGGGCCAGATTCATGTTTGTAATGGTGAAGCAGGATAACATTATTATAAATTGCTTCAATACCGGTGAGCCACCTCTCGGGCGTTTTAAAATCTGTAAAGTTAACGTTACCGGTTTTTAGGGAAATAGAAGTAAATGTGGTTTGCTTGTCCTGTTCGTTGCGTACTTCTACAACCATGGTATCTGTTAGCTCGTCAATTTCAAGTCGCCAAATGATGCCATTTAAGTTTTGCGATATGTATGGTTGCAGTATTGTCATAAAGTTGCAAATATGGAGTATTAATGTTAAAAGTATTTAAGTTTGATAAACAATAGCCGCCTGAGGCTGTTGAGAAAAAACAATATAATGTTATGGATGCGAAAGAAATAAGCTTGGAAGAGGTTAAAGTAAAACCCGTAGTTGATCATTTAAACGATCTGTTGGCTAACTATCATATACACTACCAAAAACTACGTGGTTGCCATTGGAATGTTAAGGGCAAAAGCTTTTTTACATTACATGTTAAGTTTGAGGAATTATACACAGCGGCCCTAACTACTATTGATGAGCTTGCTGAAAGGATACTTACATTGGGTAAACCACCTTATAGTACTTTTAAAGATTATATTACCACATCTACCTTAAAAGAGATAAACACAATTGGTATGTTAGATACCGATATGGTGAAAGCACTTATTGAAGATATGGCCGCTCTAATTGAAATGGAGCGCCAGATACTGGATATTACATCAGAAGCAGGAGATGACGGTACTAACGATATGATAAACCGCTTTATGCAATTTAAAGAGAAGAACACCTGGATGCTGCGTTCTTTTGTAAATGAAGACTAATTTTTGGGAGAAAAGACAAAAGACGGATAGATAGACAAAAGACTGATAGCTAACTCATAAAAAAGGCGATGAATTAACTCATCGCCTTTTTTGTGAATGTGATTTTATATCTCAAATCTCACATTTAATATCTCAAATCTAAAACCGGTATCCTAAAGTTAAGTAACCGTTATCAGTTGATCTGTTTAACAAAGCACCCGGACTAAGGTTACTAATTTCATATGGGAACACAGTTTGGTTGCCTGTAACGTGTGTGTAAGTAGCATCAACATAATAAGCACCAAAACGAAAGCCAACACCACCGCTTGCGGTTTTAATATCACTTCCGTTTGTTTTGCGGGCATCGCCTTGTATACCGTAACCTCCACGTAGTAAAAACACACTGTTTATACGGGCCTCGGCACCCACATGCGCATTAATGGTCGATTTGTACAGGCTTTTAATAGTTGTATTATCTTTACTCGCGTTAAAATCTGCACTGCTGCTTATATGCGCACTGCTGTAATCAACATATTCAACATCGCCGCTAATAAAACCCAACTGTTTAATAAATACGGCTGCACCACCTGCCACTTTTAAAGGTGTACGGAAGTTATAATTTAAGCTATAGCTCTGTGGCCCGTCTGTATAGCTTCCGTTATTGGTTATATTTGTAGCAAGGCCTTCACTGTAGGTATCATCAACATTATAAAAAGTTGGTGATGTAAAGGTAGCACCTAAGCGTACCGCTTCAACAGGCTTATAAATAACACCAAATTTTGCAGCAAAACCATTACCTCTGGTAATCTGATCTTGTGAAAAGGCTGAGCTATATGCGCGGTTAGTAGGAACACCGGTTTCTAAGACGGATACATTTCCGTCCTCATAAAAGGTACTTGTAGAGTTGTATCTTAAGGTAGTGAAGCTTAAACCTAAACCAATATATAATTTATTGCTGTAATTGCCGCCTATAGAAAAATCTAAAGCAGATTGCCCACCAGTACGGGAAGTGAAATTTTCCTGGTTAGTGCTCCCAAATGCATTGCTTTGATAAGTAGGGTTGGCAACACCATATAAATCTATAAGGTTTTGGCCATAGGCCCAGCCTGCTAAAGTACCACTTGCAACACCAAAAGAATTTGCCTGATCTGCATAATAATTATTGATAGTATTATTAGCGTTTACACCATTGTAATGAATGTTTTCGTAAAAATCATTAGTGCGGTTATAAGAGGCACCATAGTTTACGCTTAACCAGCCTTTGGTTTTATCAGCACCGCGAGGTTTACTTAACTGGTTATAAACTGCAAATGCGGCATAATTAACATTGCCTGTGTTTTTTGAATCGGCAACGGTTTGGCCTAAATAAGTAGCTTTTACCTTTGAACCGTTAAATTCAGGAGTAATGCTTAATTCAGATTTTGTGAAGAAACCTAAACCTGCAGGGTTGCCACTTATTGAGCTTAAATCGCCACCTACTGCAGTCCCTGCGTTACCAATACCTTTAATACGTGCTGTAGAACCTGTTTGCCCGCCAGAAAAACGAATTGCATCCTGAGAATATTGGGCAAAGCTATTTTTCGTGATTGCTACTATAGCAATCACACTAAGTATATATTTTATTTTCATAATGATAGGGTGTTAAAATTAAGGTCTTACTGGTCTGCCACCACCGCCGCCGCTGCTTGAGCCGCCGCCACCGCCACTGCTTGAAGGTGGGGGTGAGTATGAAGGTTGTGGTGCGCGTTCAATATTTGGTTGTTGTTGCGGCCTGCTATACTGTGGCCTGTCCTCACGTATAGTACGTGCAGGGCGTGCACTGCCGGTTGAACCGTAGTTGCCTGGTCTGCCTAAAGATGATGAACCTGGGTTGCCTACTCTGTTTGGCCTGCCTGAATAATAACCTGCATTGCCAACACTGGCGACCCTGCCGCTGTAAGCTGTACGCGGAACGCCAATTGAACTACCCGGACTGCCATTACCTCTATTAGGGCGCGGGCCGTAAGAATTATTTGCTGATACAGGGCCCCAGTAGCCACCGCCACCATAACCTGTACCCCAGTAAGAGTAAGGAGAATAGCCGTAACCATATCCCAAGCCTAAACCGTAACCTAAGCCACCATACCCATAATAGCCTCCAAAACCAAAGCCTAAACCACCGTAACCATAGCCAAGGCCATAACCAAATGGTGAATAGCCATAGCCAAATGGCGAGTAGCCATAACCAAAGCCACTACCATACATATATGGACTGTAGGCGTAATCATAATATCCAAATGGAGAAAAATAGCTGAAACGATTTATACGTGATGCATAATCATCATAGTAATAATAGTCGTTATCGTCGCTATATTGATCACCCTCATCCTGGCGGTATGTTCTTTGCTGAACTGCATATTCTGGTTCCTCGCCCGCAGTAGCGTTTGAAAAATATACATCATCGTTGCTGTTTTTGCTGGATGAGAGTTTGTTAACGGAGCAGGAACTCAGCACTACGGCGCTGATTAATATAATTCCTTTAATAAGGTCCCTTTTCATTTTTGTAAGGTGTAAAAGTTCAAGGTTCAAATATAAACGTATAAATTTATAAATTTGGCGGTTACTAAGTATATATATAAAGTCAAATTCTATTCCAAAATAAAGTATAATGAGCAAAGGTGTTAT
>JAQBNZ010000125.1 GCA_028288285.1 Mucilaginibacter sp. | reverse complement strand
ATGAAAGTGAAAAGCGCATTAAGAATGAACAGTTAAAGCATCAGCAGGATAAAGAAACACGGCTTAAAGATGAGTTAGAACGTGATAATAACCAGCTTAAACATGTTCAATATAATATTAAGCGCCTATCTGAAGAAAAACTGCAGGAAGATGAAAACCTGCATACCATTACTTTGCGTGTTGCCGAATTAAAAGAAGCGGTTGATGAATTACGTTTATCGCAAACAGCGGCACGTAATGAATTAAACGAGTTAAATAGTGTAAATAACCGTTTACAAAATCAGGCATATAAAGCCGAGAAAGATATTGATATCTTAAATATACAGCAGCAGGCCCTTGAACAGGAAAGCCAGCGCAATATGGAGGATACGACCAGTAAAGAAGAGGAACTCTCTCACTTTAACAAGATAGTTGCAGAGCTGAATAGTCGTACAGATACTTTAAAAAGCGAGTATGAACAATCTGTTGATGCCGAGAACAAACTGCAAGAGCATATTGCCGCCACCGAGAGCGAATTAAAAACAGTAAACGATAATATATCTGCAGATGGCCGTAAACTGGACGCCAAACAAAATGAGTATAACCTCACCAAAAGTTTGGTTGATAATTTAGAAGGTTTTCCGGAATCTATCCGCTTTCTAAAAAAGAATACCAACTGGGCCAAAACAGTTACGCTGTTTAGTGATATTCTGTTTTGTAAAGAAGAATATCGTGTTGCCATAGAGAACTACCTGGAGCCGCTAATGAACCATTATGTAGTGAATACATATGACGAGGCCATAGCAGCTATTAACCTGCTAAGTAAATCGGCAAAAGGCAGGGCGCAGTTTTTTATTTTAAATAATTATAGCCTCACCCCAAACCCCTCTCCAAAAGAGAGAGGCTTAAGCGAGGATTTAAGTGATGCTATCCCTGCCCTATCGGTTATTGAAGTTGAAGATCGTTACAAACCGTTATGTACCTACTTGCTTAAGAATGTGTATCTGGTAAATGATAATGCCGAGCAAGACATCAATTCGGCACAACTGGATAATGATGTGGTACTGATAGGTAAAAGCGGCAAGTTCAATAAATCAAAACATACCATGGCCGGTGGTTCGGTTGGTTTATTTGAGGGAAAACGTATTGGAAGGGCCAAGAATTTAGACAACCTGCTAAAAGAGATTAAGCAGGCAGAGAACAGCATTGCGGGTTTAAAAAGCCGCAGTGAAGAATTACAAAGCAAATTAACCGCTTTAAAGGCATCAGGCAAGGCAGACGAACTTAAACAAAAACAACACGCCCTAAATCAGCTTAATACGGAACTGGTAACTGTTAAGACCAAACAGGAACAATACCAGGCATTTATAGAAAACAGCTTAAACCGTAAGCAAGACATTGCCAACAAAATAACAAGTATAAGGGAAGAGATACAAAATCTTGGGCCTTTATTGGCCGAACTTAAAACGCAAAAGCAAATTCAAAGCGACCTGATGCTGGATAAGCAGCAGGCATTTAATGAGCTAAACGAAATGGTATCTGTCCAATCAAATACCTATAATCAGGAAAACATCCGCTTTCATCAACAGCAAAATAAAGTTTCGGGCCTTGTAAAAGATCTTGACTACCGGGAAACCCAGTTAGAGCATTTGGATGTGCGCATTAAGCAAAACAGCATCGAACTGGATAAGGTGAAAGCCCTTATTATGGAAAACCTGCAGCAAACCGGTGATAGTGATGAAAGCTTGCTGGAAATGTATGAGCAAAAGGAATCGCTTGAAAAAGGCACTCATGAAGCCGAGCAGGAGTATTATGCATGGCGTACCAAGATTACTGAAAGCGAGAACGAAGTATCGAAATTAAGGCAGAAAAAAGACCAGGCAGAGGCTATTGAAAATGAACTAAAAGACGAGCGCAACAATTTGAAGCTGGAACTGAATGCTTTGAAAGAACGTTTGTCTGTTGAGTTTAATGTGGATATTAATGACTTGCTGGATATTGAGGTTAACGCTGCTGAAAACGAAGAAGATATTCGTGAGCGTACCGAAAAAATGAAACGCCAGTTAGATGATTTTGGCGCCATTAACCCAATGGCTGTTGAAGCGTATAATGAAATGAGTGAACGCCACGAATTTATACAAGCACAAAAAAAGGACCTTGCCGAAGCGAAAGCATCATTGTTAGCTACCATACAGGAAATTGATGATACAGCCCGCGAAAAATTTATGGCGGCCTTTATTATGGTGCGGGAGAATTTTATAAAAGTATTCCGCTCGCTGTTTAATGAAGAAGATTCATGCGACCTGATATTAAGCGATCCGCAGCATCCTCTGGAATCTGAAATAGATATTATAGCAAGGCCTAAAGGCAAGCGCCCTCTATCTATAAATCAACTATCAGGCGGTGAAAAAACATTAACGGCAACAGCTATTTTATTTTCACTTTACCTGTTAAAACCCGCCCCGTTCTGTATTTTTGATGAGGTTGATGCCCCGCTTGATGATACCAATATTGATAAGTTCAATAATATCATTCGTAAATTCTCTAAAGAATCGCAATTCATTATTATATCACATAATAAGCGAACAATTGCCTGTACTGATATTGTATACGGCGTAACCATGGTGGAACAGGGAATATCAAGAGTAGTACCGGTAGACTTGCGGGAATTAGCTGATTAAAATTATAAAGAGGGTGTCCGAAAAAGAAAATTGACCGCCTGAAAATCGGCTGTACGAAAATTTCCCCACCAGGTACCCGTATAAAGAAGGGGGTGTCCGACCTTTTTCGGACACCCCCTTCTTTATTTACTTTCGACTTAAATTTTGAGATTATTGTCCCTGTGCGAGGGTGTAACCAATTTTACCACCAAATTTCATCAGGAATTCTACAGAACATACTTTAAAATCGGCAGACAGATCAGCTGCTATAAGTAATATCTCTTTCTGGGTAATCTCGGTTCCTTCTTTCTTTTCAAAACGAATTCGGTATTCGTTCACCAGTTCTGTAAAGATTGAGCCGGTTGGCCATACCTGTGTACCACGGTTTGATATCATTACTAACTGGAAGTTATCGGTTTGCTTTCTTTGTGCCAGTTCGGCCAGCTCATTAGGCTGCTTGCTTGATTCTACAAAAACATCCACCCCTACCATCTCTTCTTTTACGTTGGTACTGGTAACGGTCAATTTATTTTTTAAAGGGTGATCATGGTTAGCTTTCACTTCCATATCCGGCTGGGCAACAACAGCACCTTTTGCGGGTACCTTACCTAAATTAGCAATAACGGCATCAGCAAATGCATCTGTGTTAGCAGCTGGGGTTGTCTTGTCGCCAAAATCGCCTGTATGTATACCTTGCTCTAAAGTGTAAAGCAATGCGTTTTCTATAGTTGCAGCGCCTGTAGTAAAGCCCAGGTAACGCAGCATTAATATACCTGATAATAACAGTGCGGTAGGGTTTGCTATACCACGGCCGGCAATATCAGGTGCGGTACCATGTACAGCCTCAAAAATTGATATGTTATCGCCAATATTTGCTGATGGAGCAAAGCCTAAACCACCTACTAAACCGGCACAAAGGTCAGATACAATATCGCCCTGTAAGTTGGTTAACACAATAGCCTGGAACATTTCAGGGCGCGAAACCAATTTCATACACAGGTCATCAACAATAATGTCTGATGATTCAATATCCGGGTATTCCTTAGCTATTTCCTGAAAGGTTTCAAGGAAAAGGCCATCAGTTAATTTCATAATATTGGCTTTGTGTCCGCAAGCCAGTTTGGTGTAACCTTTACGACGGGCCATTTCAAACGCATAACGGATAACCTGCGCCGATCCCGGGCGGGTAATTATACGGCGGCCAACAGCTACGTCATTGGTAAGCAAGTGCTCAATGCCACCGTAAGTGTCTTCAATATTTTCGCGAACAATAGTAAGGTTAATAGGGATACCTGCTTTTGAAAAAACAGTGTCAACACCGTTTAATGAACGAAAATCGCGCTGGTTAGCATAAGTGTTCCATACTTTGCGGGCAGTAACGTTTATACTTTTTACACCTTTACCTTTAGGCGTTTCCATTGGACCTTTAAATAACAAGCCAAGGCGCTCAATAGTTTCTTTTGCTGCTGCAGTCATCCCTGTTGAGTGACCTGCATCGAAATAAGATTTTCCCATTTCTACATACTCATAATCGAGTTGTACGTTGGCTGCTTCAAATATACGGAGCACGGCTGCCATTATCTCGGGGCCTATGCCGTCACCTTTTGCTACTGCTATTTTGGTTTTCATGAAATTTATGATGTGTAAAAACAGTGGCAAATATAGGCGTTTCAGGCAAATTTCCTGCATTTTCATGGCTATTCCATTCAATTTGTGACATTTAAACCAACATTAAATTTGTTTAATTCAACAACAGATTTGGCTATCGTAACAAGAAATAAATGTTCGCCCCGTTTTTGAAAGATTTAGGCTAAATTTGCCCTTTATACTATGAAAGCATTCTACGGCGATTTAAGATTAGGTATTTTAGGCGGAGGCCAGTTGGGCCGTATGCTCATACAACAGGCAATAAATTATAACGTAACCATTAAGGTGCTTGACCCTGACCGCGAGGCACCATGCCGCCGTTTGTGTAACGAGTTCATTGTAGGCTCATTAAGCGACTATGAAACCGTTTATAACTTCGGTAAAAAGGTTGACATGCTTACTATCGAGATAGAGAAGGTTAATGTTGATGCATTGGAGCAGCTTGAGAAAGAAGGTGTATTGGTTTATCCGCAATCGCGCATTATCAGTCTGATACAGGATAAAGGCCTGCAAAAGCAATTCTTTAAAGAGAACGATATCCCCACTGCCGAGTTTCAGGTAATATCATCGGCACAGCAATTAAAACAAAGCCCTATACCCTTTCCATATATTCAAAAACTACGCAGGGATGGGTATGATGGCAAAGGCGTTTATAAAGTGACTGATGAAAGTTACTTAAAGGGAGCCTTCACGGAGCCGAGCCTTATTGAGCGCTGGGTTGATTTTGAAAAAGAGATAGGTGTAATAGTTGCCCGTAATGAGAATGGCGAGGTAAAAACCTTCCCGATGGTGGAAATGGAGTTTAACCCGGAAGCTAACCTCGTAGAGTTTTTAATATCACCTTCAACCCTGCCGTTTGAAGTACAGCTGGAAGCTGAGAATATTGCCAAAAGAATAGCCGATACATTGAATATTGTTGGCCTGCTGGCGGTAGAAATGTTTTTAGATAAGAATGGCAAAATATTAGTTAACGAGCTTGCCCCGCGCCCGCATAACAGTGGCCACCAAAGCATTGAAGGAAACGTGGTGTCACAGTTTGAACAGCATTTAAGGGCCATATTTAATCAGCCTTTAGGTGATACCGCCTGTCTGAGCAATGCCATCATGATAAATATTTTAGGCGAAGCCGGATACGAAGGCCCAGCCGTTTACCAGGGAATTGAAAAAGTTTTAAAATGCCCTGGTGTTTATGTGCACCTATACGGTAAAGCTTTAACCAAACCATTTAGGAAAATGGGCCATGTTACTATAATAGATAACGATAGAGAAAAGGCGATAGAGAAGGCGAGATATGTGCAGAAAACATTGAAAGTTATAGCGTAATAATAACAAATTATGTCATTGCGAGGAATGAAACGACGTGGCAATCTCGTCGCTACTGCATGATCGCTTTGCATACGAAGAGATTGCCACGCTATCGCTCGCAATGACATAATTTTATAAAGATTTAAAAAGAGAAACAGATATACCATGAGCCAACCAAAAATTTCTATTATAATGGGCAGCAAATCCGACCTTAACATTATGCAGGATGCCGCGGATGTTTTAAAGGAACTGGGTGTTGATTACGAAATAACAGTAGTATCGGCCCACCGTACTCCTGATAGGATGTTCAGCTACGCACGTGCCGCTGCAGATCGTGGTATAAAGGTTATCATAGCAGGTGCCGGTGGTGCAGCACATTTACCCGGAATGGTGGCTTCGTTAACTCATTTACCGGTGATTGGTGTTCCTGTAAAATCAAGCAATTCAATTGATGGATGGGATTCTATCCTGTCAATTCTGCAAATGCCTAATGGCATTCCTGTAGCAACTGTGGCCCTTAATGCGGCCAAAAACGCAGGAATATTGGCAGCGCAGATACTTTCTACCGCAGATGAATACCTGGTGGCCAACCTCATTGCTTTTAAAGAAAAATTAAAGCAAACTGTTGAAGCTTCGGCAGCGGAGATGGAAGGGAAATAGTTTAAAGTCGGCTTTAGAAAAAAGTCCTTGTCATGCTGAACGATAGCGAAGCATCTATAGATTAGGATAGCTGTTATGCATGTTGACAGATCCTTCACTGCGTTCAGGATGACAAAACAGGGTGTGTTATGGTGGGCCTGCCGAACCATTAGTGTAAAAGTCTTCGACAAGCTCAGACTGACCTATCACTATCAATTCAGCATTGGGTTCTCTGGAAAGTTAGCGATGTGGGCATAACGCTGGCCAAGGCTTATTACCACTTCTCTCCAAAGATTGTGCTCATTATTACTAAAGATGGTAGCTGCCTCAAATTTATTGGCAACAATCCAGGCATCCTCACGTAACTCTTCATCGAGCTGATTTGGTGTCCAACCGGAGTAACCAGTAAAGAATTTGATTTCGTTTTCCTGTAGCCGGTAAGTATTTATCAGCTCCTTTATCTGTTCAAAATCTCCACCCCAAAAAATACCATCCCATATCTCAATACCACCTTCAATTTTTTCAGGACAGCAATGTATATAATGGAGGGTATTGGCTGCTACGGGCCCACCCATGTAAACAGGTATTTCTGAATATGAAACATCTGACAGGATGTCGCCAAGCAGGTATTCGCTTTGGTGATTCAATATAAAGCCCATAGCACCGGCCTCAGAATACTCTGTAAGCAAGATCACGGATCTTTTAAAATTAGGATCGGGCATAAACGGTTCTGAAATAAGCAGCCTGCCCGCAGCTGGCGATATAGGACTAAGCATAGGTTATAATTTTAATTAATAACACTAATTGTAAAAATATGTTCTTTAATCATTAAAATGAAACATATACAATATATACGGTTTAATTAATTTGTAAGTTTGCCATAATGGACCAAAAAGATATAGAAAATTTAAGACAGGATTACAGCGCGGCTTCGCTTAACGAAACTGATGTTGATACCAACCCAATGCGCCAGTTTGATAAATGGTTTAACGAAGCCATAAATTATAAAGTACACGAGCCTAATGCTATGACGCTGGCTACCGCAACACATGATGGCCGCCCATCTGCAAGGATCGTTTTATTGAAAGGCTTTAGCGAAGATGGCTTTAAATTTTACACCAATTATTTAAGCCGTAAGGGTAAAGAAATAAGCAAAAACCCGCTTGGCGCTCTGATATTTTTTTGGGGCGATATGGAAAGGCAAATACGTATTGAAGGCACTATTGAAAAACTGGACAGGGATTATTCGGAAAAATATTTTCATACCCGCCCAAAACTGAGCCAAATAAGTGCTATGGCATCACCACAAAGCCAGGAAATTCCAGGCCGTGAGCAGTTGGAGCAAAAAATAGCGCAACTGGAAGCAGAGTATGGAGACGTAGAGGTTCCTAAGCCATCTTTTTGGGGTGGCTATATTTTAAAGCCACGCTTGATAGAGTTTTGGCAAGGTCGCAAGAGCCGACTGCATGATAGAATAGTTTATAAGAAAACTGATAACAAAAACTGGAAGATCGTTCGTTTAGCACCATGAGTTTTGATGATATTAAATTATTGCTAACCAACAAGTTTGGCGAGAGTGTAATTACCGGCGAAGAACGTACAGGTATGCAACCTGCCCTGCTTATTGACCCCGACAGGATTGCTGAGGTTTGTTTAGAGCTGCGCGATAATCCAAAAACATATTTTGATTTCCTGTCATGCCTTACAGGTGTAGATTATGGTATTGATTCCGGTCGCTTTGGGGTAGTTTACCACTTATCGTCTATCCCGTACCACTTGCAGCTTACTTTAAAAGTAAGTAAGGAAAACAACAGGAATGAAGAAGAATTGCCATCTTTCCCAAGTGTTACCTCTGTTTACCGCACTGCAGACTGGCATGAGCGTGAAGCTTATGACCTGATAGGAATATTTTTTGAAGGTCACCCTGATTTGCGCAGGATATTATTACCTGACGATTGGGAAGGTTATCCGTTAAGAAAAGATTATAAAACAGCGGAGTACTATAAGGGAATAAAGATAGATTAGCATTGATTTAGAATTTTAAATAAACATACAGCGTCATTGCGAGGTACGAAGCAATCTTCTATAGAAACGTCGGCCACAAGCATGTAGAGGATTGCTTGGTACCTCACAATGACGGTAAAACTTAAAATGTCAACTATAACAATTTCAAAATATAACGAAGCTCTTGATCGCTATAACAAAAAGATAGCAGATGCTTCTGTGGAAGACATGGTTTTAAACATGGGGCCGCAGCATCCGTCTACACATGGCGTTTTGCGGCTGGAGCTGATAACAGACGGGGAAATAGTAAAAGAGGTTATACCACATATTGGTTACCTGCACCGCTGTTTTGAAAAACATGCCGAATCACTTACCTACCAGCAAACTATCCCTTTTACAGACAGGATGGATTACCTCGCATCAATGAACAACAGCCATGCGTGGGTAATGGGTGTTGAGCGTATGCTTGGCATTGATAAGGATATTCCTAAACGTATTGAATATATTCGTGTGCTGGTGTGTGAACTTAACCGCATTGCATCGCACCTGATAGCTATTGGTACTTACGGCATTGATATTGGTGCCTTCACCCCTTTTCTGTGGTGTTTTACTGATCGTGAGCATATAATGGGTATGCTGGAGTGGGCCTCAGGCTCGCGTATGCTTTATAATTATATATGGGTAGGTGGCTTATTTTATGACCTGCCGGTTGGCTTTGAAGAACGCTGCCGTGAATTTGTAGACTACTTTAAGCCTAAAATGGTTGAACTTAACCAACTACTTACCAATAACCAGATTTTTATTAGCCGTACCGCTAATGTAGGTGTACTGCCATTAGATGTGGCTATCAACTATGGCTGCTCAGGCCCGGTTTTACGTGGCTCGGGGTTAAAATATGATTTACGCCGCATTGATAATTATTCGGCTTACCCTGAACTTGATTTTGATATCCCGGTAGGGAAAGGCGAAATGGGTACGGTAGGTGATTGCTGGGACCGTTACAAGGTTAGGGTTGATGAAATAGATCAGTCTTTAAAGATGATTGAACAGTGCCTTGACCGTCTGCAAAAAGAGCTAAAACGCACACCTGAATTTGACCCACGCGCTAAGCTTCCGCGTAAAATAACACCAAAAGCACAAGACTATTATATGCGTGCCGAAGGTGCAAAAGGCGAACTGGGTTTTTACTTTATAGCTGACGGCCGCTCAGAGGTCCCCTTCCGGGCCAAAGCACGCGGGCCAAGCTTTAATAACCTATCTGTATTACCAGCTATATCAAAAAACGTAATGATTGCCGATCTGATAGCTATTGTTGGGTCGATTGATTTTGTATTGGGTGAAGTGGATAGGTAAGCATTTAGAATCAAGAGATTAGAGACAAGAATCAAGAGTAATCCACCTTACATCATTCAACACGCTTGGGCACAATGCTGTTAAACAAAAAAAGAGGCTCAATTTCTTGCGCCTCTTTAATATTAATTGTTGATTTTTTTACTGGTTATATACCTTCACCATAAATACGTAGTTACGCATTTTTTTGATCTGTTGCGGACGGGTTAAGCCTGCAAGGGTATTTTTGGTATTCAGGCTGAAAGATTTACTTAATGAATCTGTTGGTATATTTTGAATAGCTTTTAATAAATAATTTGATTTAACCGCGAAAGCTGCACCTGATGTTTGTGTTTGCTTACCATTAATTACACCAATAATATTCCCTTTCTCATCCAATAACGGCCCACCGCTATTACCGGGATTAACCGGGATGTACACTTCATATTCTGTAGTATCGCCACGGAAACCCGAGCTTGCTGTTAAAGCTCCCGGGCCAAACTTTATCTCATCACCAGGATAACCTAAGGTGTACACATCTTCCCCTAAGTCACTTTTAGTTTTTTTGAAGCTGTAAGGTATAGTACCCAGATTTTTAAATGACGAATCATTTACCTCCAGAATAGCAACATCATATTGCGGCTCGGTATAAATTATTTTGGTACGGAAAGATTCGCCTTCGGCATTTTGCACATAAATAGAATCGGCACCGTTCACTACATGATAGTTAGTAATAATATATCCGTTTGATGATAGCGCGAAGCCCGTGCCCCTAAAATTACCGGGATTAGTAAATCTTTTATCATACTTAATATCATGTATAAGGTTATTCTGAGAACGGTTAAGGTTTTCGGTAGATTGTTTTAGCTTACCTACTTCACGTTTTAACTCCATAAAGCGAGGGTCTTTATTAGTCAGATCGCCTGTAAAATATAGCGTGCAAAGTATAGCGAATATAGCTATAGATGCAGCAACTGATATTTTTGAGTGGTGATTGCGCCATAACTGAACAATTAATGACGGATGCGCCATCAAATCTTCTTTCAGCGTATGTACATCAATTTCATTATGTATAGCATTTAGCCTGTTCTCCAGATCTAAACGCTCGCTATATTGCTTTAATAAGCCGGTAAAGTTTTTATGTTCGGCTAATTTTTCATTAATAGAAGCATCTTTATTGCGCAAAGCCTCAAATTTTGCACGTTCCTCTATGCTCATATCGCCATTTAAATAGCGTTCGATCATTTCTAAAAGTTGTTCTTCTTTCATTGCTTAACCCTTTCCATTTATTGCTGAAAAAATAACTTTTTCAGTCTTTGCAGGCATTTGTATTTCTGCGTTTTAGCATTATCAGTATTGGTGTATCCAAAACGCTCACAAATCTCCTGCATTGATTTGTTATGTATATAAAAGTCTTCCATAATGGTTTTGCAGGGTTCGCCTAACAGTTTTAGAGCACACTCCATCTTGTTTAGCTGCATATCCTTATCCTGGTGCTTTTCAATCTCATCCTCAACAGGTAAATAGTCCTGGAAATCTTTAATATCTCCACCATACCTGTTCAATTGTTTAAGCCTTTTTAGCCAAAGCCGCCTGCATATAGAGTATATATACGTTTTCAGCTTACTACTCAGCTCAAAGTCTCCCCGTTTAACCTTATTATAAAGAACTATTATCGCTTCCTGATAAACATCCTTGGCATCATCCTCATTCCCGTTATTATTAAGAATAAGTTGTAAAACCATTGGAAAATAAGCCAGGTATAATCTTTTTAAAACACTGTCAGAGTTATTAAGTATCCCAATGATCACTTCACTATCTGCAGGTATTTCTAAATCTATCTGTTTATTCACTACTTAATACTCTTTATATTAAATTGTAACCCAACACAATGAATTATTTTTTCGTTGCGTGTGTCATCATTTTCGATGCGGATCTATTCGCGTCGTTTTCTTATTTTATCAACCCGCAATATCGGTTATTAAATGATAGCTAAAAACAGTCATTGGCATTATAATTGAATTTATCATAAAACGTAAAAAATATACAAGCATGAAAAACTCATTTAAAACAGGCCTGTTAGCTTTAGCAATTGCCATTGCATCTGTAGCATGTAAAGGAAACAATGCAAGCAAAGCCGCACCAGATAGCACTAAAACAGATTCAACACTTGCAGACACCAGTCAAACAGGCAAAGCACCCGGCGCTAATGGTGCTCCGGGTGCAATTGATACCGGAATTGATAAATCAGGCTCAGGCGGTACTGATACAACTAAGAAACCGTAATACATTAACAAAATTAACGCCCGTTTATTAAAAAAACGGGCTTTGTTTTATACAAAAAACTACTAATTCTATAAATAAAATAGATTATAAAAAAATTAATGGGTTACCTTTTGCTGTTTTAGTTATTAATATCATAAATTATTATAAAATTTAACACTTATCAAACATGAAAAATTCATTTAAACTGGCAGTATTAACTTTAGTAATTGCGGTTTCTGCTGCTGCTTGCGGTGGTAAAAAATCTGACAAAGGTGGTGATACTACTTCTACAACTGTTACTGATACCACTATATCTAAAACAGTTACAGATAGCACCAAGAAAGATACAGTAGTAGTTGATACCACTAAAAAAGATACTACAAAAAAATAATTTTTAAATAAGGGTCACCTTTAACTGTTTAAGGTATTAATTACCTCAAAGAATATTAACTCACACATTTATAAAACAAACATGAAAAATTCATTCAAATTAGCCGTATTAGCTTTAGCTATCTCTGTATCTGCCGTTGCTTGCAAAGGTAATTCATCATCTTCAAGTTCAGATACTACAAAAACTGACTCATCTACAATTGTAACTGATACTACTAAGAAAGATACTACAGTAGCTACTGATACAACTAAAAAAGATACTACTGTTAAAACTGAAACTAAAAAAACTGAGACTAAAAAGAACTAATAACAATAGTTTTTAAGTTTTTATAAAAGGTAATTTGCATTTTTTAAAAAAATGTGGGTTACCTTTTATTATTTATGGTATTAACCCTTGAAAACTATTAATCACTTAAAAAAACACAAAAAATGAAAAATTCATTCAAACTTGCGGTTTTAGCTTTAGCTATCGCTGTTTCTGCTGTTGCTTGTAAAGGTAAATCAACTGGTTCTGCTGCTGATTCAGCTGCTTTGGATTCAGCTAAAATGGATACTGCTGCAAAAATGGACACTACAGCTAAAACGGATACTACTAAAAAAGACACTACTAAAAAAGACACTACTAAAAAAATGTAATCCTTTTTTTGTAAAGCAAAAGGGCCCCCGGTTTATTCCAGGGGCCTTTTTGTTACCTTATATTTTGAAAAACATTTATAGTATAACATTGGTTATTGCTCAAACACCTTAATATGAGATACGCTGAATGGAATAATTTAAGTGATGAACAAAGAAAGAATGCACACTGGAGGCATCATCCGCGAGTAAGGATAGCTACCCTATTTTCTATTTTGTTTTCAATTGTTTTTATCATTTTTCTTTCGCGTGTATTCCAAAACCGCAGGGTACATGTTAACCGTAAGCCTAATAATAAAGAAGCCTTTGCCATAGCCAAAGCTTTTGTGATAGATAGAGTAAAACAACCTGAAACAGCCGGCTTTTCAAAAAATGATTTCAGGAGTGATGTTGATACGGCCAAAAACTCATACAATATATCATCATACGTTAATGTGCAGGACAGCACCGGTAAATTCACCAAAAGCCAATGGCAGGTAAAGCTGGCCTATACAGGTGGTGACTGGGCAGATAAAAGCAGCTGGAAGCTAATCGATATCAGTATTAGTAATCCTGCTAAATAAAAAGAGCACCTGGTTTAGGCGCTCTTTTTTGTTGTAAATTAAAATAAAAAGGAATTAACGCTCCACATTATTACGAAGGGCTTTAATTTTATCATGGGCTGCCTGTAAAATAACCTGCTGCTTTAATAAAATATCTTTAATGTATGCAGGAGTGTCTTCATCTGCTATAGCTGTTATATAAGCATCTTTAATAGCATCTTCACCAAACTCACATTCTTCAAGAATACTTTTCTTACTGTGCCCACTAAAAGCAGCTTTAACATCAAGCCAGGTACGGTGTAATTTACCGCTGGTTGATGTACCTGTTTCAATATCATGGCCCATAGCTGCAACTTCTGTTGCCAACTCCATTTTAAACTGGTGACTTTCGCCAATCATATTTGTAAAAAGGTGCTTTAACTCACCGTCTTCATCTTTTAGCTCCTTTGTTGCATGCTCATAACCTATAATACGGTCGTTATTTATTAAAATAAGATCGTTAAGTATTTCTATAGCTGCCTTTGTCCTGTCCATGATTGTATGCTTTTATACCAAAAATAACTAAGCAAAAAAGATATTGTTTTAATTAAAAACAATATCTTAAGATTAACAACAAGGCTATTTATGACCTTCCTCTAAAAGCGGATATTATCCAGATGATAATAAGGATAACTACAATTACAGCAATAATACCAACAGCGGCACCGGCTTTAAAAATGCCACCAATAACTTCACATCCGCTTAAGGTAGCTATGGCAAATGCCATTAATAATAAATTTAGTTTTTTCATAATTTATAGTATAAGATTTATGATCTGTGAGCACTAATGCAATAATGATACCTGTTTAAATAATATCTCATTTTTCTTATTAGGATAAGTTTTAAGTGTAAAACTGTACAGCAAATAATACAAGCATTACCACATAATTGCTAAAAACACAACATTCTGTTAAGCAGCTTTGTTAAAAATTGTAATTTCACGGCACTATGCTTCCACTTTTTTTCGCCAGCCATATATCCGTTAAATTTTTAAATAATATATTATTTAATGATCTGAGTTTAAGTGTAAGTAAAGGCGAAAACTGGGCCATTACAGGCAACAGCGGGTCGGGTAAAAGTGTACTATTGCAAATTATTGCCGGTAATTTAAGTGTAAGTGGTGGTAGTATAACTTACCACTTTATGGATGATACAAAGCAACCTGAGGGCACCCTAACCTTTCATCGTTTTATAGCATTTGCCGGTGCAAAGCATCATTTTAAAAATCTTTCAAACACAACAGATCTTTACTATCAGCAACGCTACAACTCGTCAGATTCTGATGATGCTTTAACTGTACGCGATTACCTGCTAACCGTAAAAGCAAATACCCATGCCCCCATTTACTGGACCTTAGATAAAACCATTGTTGCCCTAAATTTAACCGAACTGATTGATGAGCAAACCATCAAACTATCAAACGGAGAAACTAAACGCTTAATGATAGCCGCCGCCTTATTAAAGAATCCATTGTTGCTATTGTTAGATAATCCCATGACCGGCCTTGATGTACAAACCCGAAAAACATTTAATGTGTTGCTGAATGAGATCTCGGCATCAGGCATTACCATAATTATGGCAACATCAGGTACTGAATTACCTGATGTTATCACCAATGTAGCTGTGCTTGATAACGGTAACATTAGTGAACGTTTAACAAAGCTGGAATTTGAGGCAAGCGAGCACAAAGTTAACCATGCCACAACTGTTAATATAAGTGCTTTAAGGGAATTGGTAGGCATACATCAACAAAACACATACAAAAGCATTATCAGTATGACTGATGTTATTATTAGGTACGACAAAAAAATCATCCTTAACAAAGTAAACTGGCAGGTAAACTCCGGCGATAAATGGGCTTTACTTGGCCCTAATGGTGCAGGTAAATCAACCCTGCTAAGTTTGGTTAATGGTGATAACCCACAGGCTTATGCCAACAATATTATTCTGTTTGATAAAAAACGCGGCACAGGCGAAAGTATTTGGGATATTAAAAGCAAGATAGGCTTTGTATCACCTGAACTGTACCAGTACTTCCCTACCGATAATTCCTGCCTGCAGGTAATAGAAAGCGGCTTTTACGATACATTGGGCCTATTCAGGCAAAGCAGCAAAACCAAAGCCGACCTGGCGCTGAAGTGGATGCAAGCCTTAGAAATTGACCAATACGCCCGCACACTTCTAAAAAACATACCAGCAAGCGCGCAGCGTTTATGCCTGCTTGCCCGTGCACTTATTAAAAACCCTGTACTACTGATCTTTGACGAACCGTGCCAGGGGTTGGACGACCATCAGCAGCAACACTTTAAAACTGTAATTAATGCTATTTGCGAGTTAAGTCCGGTTACTTTGATTTACGTAACTCATTACCAACACGAAATTCCGGATAGCGTAGATAAGGTTTTGCGGTTGGATAAGGGAGAGGTGGTGGTCTGAATCAGAATTTACAGGATTAGGAAATTTTCAAAATGCTCCTGTATTCTGTTAATTCTAAAATTGGGTAAATTTTGATTCAGACAATTATTTTTGTCAACCCAACAACACCTTTCGTCTTTTACCTTTCAGCTTTCAAATCCCACTATGTATATTTGTATATGAATACAGCCGATCTGTTGCAGCGTGCATTAGCTTTTGATTTTTTGAGCATTGATGAAGGGGTTTACCTTTACAACAATGCCTCAACTGCCGATTTGATGTACGTGGCTAATGAACTGCGTAAAATTCAGGTTCCGCATGGCAAAGTTACCTGGCAAATAGATAGGAACGTGAACACTACCAACGTTTGTATTGCCAATTGTAAGTTCTGTAATTTCTTTCGCCGCCCTGGCCACGAGGATAGCTATATAACTGACATTGAGACTTATAAAAAGAAAATAGAGGAAACTTTCCGTTTTGGTGGCGACCAGCTTTTATTGCAGGGCGGCCACCACCCTGATTTGGGCCTAAAATTTTATACCGACCTGTTTCGTGAGCTTAAACAGCTGTATCCAAAATTAAAACTGCATTCATTAGGTCCGCCGGAAATTGCGCATGTTGCCAAACTGGAGAGCATGAGCCATATTGATGTGCTTCGTGAAATGCAAGCCGCAGGTTTAGATTCATTACCCGGTGCAGGCGCCGAGATCCTTAACGACCGTGTTCGCCGCCTTATATCAAAAGGCAAATGCGGTGGTAAAGAATGGTTGGATGTGATGCGTGCAGCCCACCTGCTAAATTTGCCATCATCGGCCACTATGATGTTTGGCCATATTGAAACCATTGAGGAACGCTTTGAGCATCTGGTTTGGATCCGCGAGGTACAATCAGAAAAGCCTGAAGGCAATTATGGCTTTGTGGCGTTTATTCCATGGCCGTTCCAGGACGATGGTACATTACTACGTAAAGTGCGCGGCATAACCAACAATGTAACCGGCGACGAATATATCCGCATGATAGCTTTAAGCCGTATAATGCTACCAAACATCAAAAACATACAGGCTTCATGGTTAACGGTTGGTAAACAGGTTGCACAACTATGTTTACATGCCGGTGCTAACGACTTTGGTTCTATTATGATAGAAGAGAACGTGGTATCTGCCGCAGGTGCACCACACCGTTTTACAGCTAAAGGCATACAAGATTCTATTAAAGAAGCCGGTTTTGAACCACAGCTTCGTACCCAAAAATACGATTGGCGCGATATTCCTGCTGAAATTGAGGAACAGGTAATAGATTATTAGGTAGTCGGAAAGTCCGAAAGATGATTATACTATTTGTCATTCTAAGCGATAGCATATATTATATGCCGTGCATTCAGCGTTATGGATTGGCGCGGATACCGGCCCGTGGCTAATGCTCTGTGCAGTATGAGCAAAAAGCCCGCCCGCAGGGAACGCCCATAACATTCTTACTCATAATAATAAATCGTTGTTGAATAACACAGAAATTTATATACACCCACCCTTACGCTCATATTTTGCCGACTCATTCCCAACCACAATCTTTTTTCACTTTCAGACTTTCGGACACACCGACTTTCGGACTAAATAATATATTTGCAACGCATGGAAGATATTGAGCAATACATTGAGGCGTTGATCTTTGCATCAGAACAGGGCATACGTATGGAAGAAATACTATACTGCTTGCAAGCTGCTTTTGAGCATGATTATACTGCCGAAGAGATCAATAAGTATATTGATAATATCCACAATAAATACCAGGATGAAAGTTTGGCTATAGAGATGGTGAAAATAAACAGCGGGTTTCAGTTTTTTACTAAGAAAAAGTACCACGCGGTTATAAGCCTGCTACAACTGCAACGTTCAAAGAAGAAGCTGAGCCAGGCTGCGCTGGAAACACTTGCTATTATTGCTTACAAACAACCGGTAACTAAAACGGATGTGGAACAAATTAGGGGTGTAAACTGCGATTACTCAATACAAAAACTACTTGAAAAGGAATTAATTGCCATTACAGGGAAGTCTGAAGGTGTTGGAAAACCTATTCTTTATGGTACAAGTAATCTTTTTATGGATTATTTTGGCATAAATAGTATAAACGAACTACCACAGCTTAAGGAAATTACAGATAATAGCAGCGCTATTGGCGAGCCAACAGAATAAATTTTAAAATGATTTTTATTAAAAATGATTTTGATTATTTTTACTGGTAAATAATGCTGATTATAGCGTAGCAAAACTAAGCCTACATTAAAAAACAATTAGGAACAGATTATAAGTTTTAAAAAATAAAAATTTATTAAAATGGCAGCTCCCAAAAAACCTTTAAATACCTCTACCAAAAAGATCAGCGACGAGGAAGAAGATGACTTTGATGACGATCCAAAACCAGGCAAAAAGGTTGTGGATGAAGATGATGACTTTGATGAAGATATCCCATTGGATGATGACCTTGGTGTAGGTGGATTTGATTCATATGACCCATATGATGATGATGACGACGAGTAAGCGTCTATTATAATATAATAATTGCAAAGCATTCAGTAACCCGCTGGATGCTTTTTTTGTAATAACTATAAGCCCAAATGAAGATAACCGAAGTTACAAGTAAGGCCGATAAAAAAGCATTTTTAGATATAGCCCGTATACTTTATAAGAATGACAGTAACTGGGTATGCCCGCTTGATAATGATATTAATGCTGTGTTTGATCCTGCTAAAAACAATTTCCACCAGCATGGCATGGCTACAAGATGGATATTGAGGGATGATGCCGGGCAACTTATTGGGCGCATTGCAGCATTTATTAACGAAAAAAAGGCATTCAATTATGAACAGCCAACCGGCGGCTGTGGTTTTTTTGAATGCATTGATGACAAAAACGCTGCCTTTTTGCTGTTTGATACCGCTAAAGACTGGCTCCGAATGAATGGCATGCAGGCTATGGACGGGCCTATTAACTTTGGTGAAAACGATAATTTTTGGGGGTTACTTGTAGAGGGGTTTACTCCACCATCATACGGAATGAATTATAACCCGCCATATTACAAAGCTTTTTTTGAGGGCTATGGCTTTAAAACCCAGTATGAGCAAATTACCAATCATCTGGAGGTGAATAAACCCTTCTCCGAAAGGTTTACTAAAATTGCTAATTGGGTTATGAATAAGCCCGGTTATACTTTTGAGCATTTTAAAAGCTCAGAAATAGACAAATTCGCATCAGATTTTATAGAAGTATATAACGACGGCTGGCAGGATTTTGAAAATTTTGTACCTATAAATCACGCCACAATAATGGAAAGCTTTAAAAAGATGAAAGCCATTATGGATGAAAAACTTATATGGTTTGCATATGTAGATAACGAGCCGGCATCATTCGTGGTGATATTACCTGATGCTAACCAAATGATTAAACCGTTAAATGGCAAGCTTAATATTTGGGGAAAACTAATTTTCCTTTATCGAAAATGGAAAGGTGTATCACGTATGCGGGCAATAGTAATGGGTACTAAGCAAAAGTTCCAAAAACATGGATTAGAATCATGCCTGTTCATTAAATTAAAAGAATATGTATTGCCGTTAAAACAGTACGATGAGTTGGAATTATCGTGGGTGGGCGACTTTAATGAGAAAATGATTTCCATCCACGCTGCGGTGGGTGCTACATTTGGCAAAAAACACTTAACAATGAGATATAAGTTTTAAGCCCGGAACTATTCCGGGCTTAAAAGAAATTAAGCTGTTGCTACTTTCTTGTGTCTTAGTTCTTCAAAAAGCTCAATCACTTTCTTCTGCAGATCAATTACTTCAGTTTCGCGATCCATCAACTTTTTGTTGACGTTCTCTAACTCGCTTGCAATTTTTTGATCCTGCTCTGTTTCGTTAAAAGTAAGTAGTTGTACTACAGACATCTCAAACAAAGCAGCTATCTGCTCTAAACGTGAAAGATTGATGTCGGTTATGCCAGTTTCAATTTTTGAAAAGGCGGGGATAGAAATGTCTAATCTTTTAGCAACTTCTTCCTGGCTCCAACCTTTTTGGTGGCGTAATAACCGGATCTTTTTTCCAAGTGTCTTCATATATTATATCAATTAGGATAGGTTTCTCAATAGTTAATAAAGTTACGGTTAATTTGAATAATAACCAAATCAACAATATTTATAGCAATTTATTTTTTAATTCAATTAAATTAATTCCACCGAAATTACCCGAGCTCATCATCAACAGATTACTATTGGTAATATCTAATTCTTCCAGATATTTTAACAGTTGTGCCGGGTTATTAAAAAACATTAAATTATTGTTTGCAAAGGCATTTTTCACCGCTTCAGCAGGGTAAGGCGTTATCTTTTTCTGCTCAAATGTTTTATTGTCAATAAAAACAATGGCTTCATCGGCCTGGTTCATTGTACCGGCATATTCATCTAAAAATTCTTTATTAAGGCTGCTAAAAGTGTGTAATTCAATACAAGCTATCAGCTTTCTTAAAGGGAACTGTGCCTTAACTGCCTGTATAGTGGCCGTTAATTTTGATGGCGAGTGCGCAAAATCTTTAAAAATTGTAGTGTTATCATTCCTACCAACCACTTCCAGCCTGCGGGCCGCACCTTTAAAAGTAGTAATGTATAAATAAAAATCAGCTTTTGTAATCCCCAAGCCTTCGCACACCAAACGAGCAGCTTCCATGTTTAGTAAGTTATGCTCGCCAAATACCTGTAACAAATAGCTTTTACCATCGGCAATTACATTTGTTATGCCGTTACTAATGGTAAATTCGGGCAAAGTATAAGGTAATTTTTCAACCGGTACATCAAGCTTGTTTACCATTGTGTTTAAAACCTCGTCTGTTTGGCTGTAAATAAGTTTACCGCCTGCTTGTATGGTTTCGGCAAATATTTTAAACTGATCAATATAATTGTCAAACGTTGGGAAAACATTAATATGATCCCAGGCTATACCGCTAATAACACCTATATCAGCTTTGTAGATATGGAATTTTGGTCGCCTGTCAATTGGAGAAGCAAGGTATTCATCACCCTCAATTATAATTACAGGTGCATCATGCGTTAACTTCACCATGGTTTCAAAGCCTTCCAACTGTGCGCCTACCAGATAATCAAAATCCTTACCCGCTTCCTGCAATGCATGCAATATCATGCTGGTAATAGTAGTTTTACCATGGCTGCCCCCTATTACCACACGTTGTTTGTTTTTTGATTGCTCGTAAATATAATCGGGATAGGAGTATATTTTTATACCCAACTCCTGGGCTTTTAGCAACTCAGGATTATCAATACGAGCATGCATGCCTAATATAACCGCATCCAGTTGGGGATTGATTTTTTCTGGATACCAACCTGTTTGCTGGGGTAAAATTCCGTACTTGCTCAGGCGCGAAGCCGACGGCTCAAACAGAACATCATCAGAGCCGGTAACTTCAAATTTTTTTTTATGCAGTGCGATGGCCAGGTTATGCATGGCGCTCCCTCCTATCGCTATAAAATGTACTCTCATTAACAAATTTCAGTGCTGCAAATGCCCGACAAATAAACGTAAAAAAGTGTTACAACACCAATAGTCACCTTAATAATTAACTTTTTTTAACGAAAATAACATAAAAAGTATTACAACACCAATATCATCTTAAAAATTAATTATTATATTATAAAATTATTTTAACAACAGTACTGGCAAAGTTGAACTTTTAGCTAACTGCTGCGAAATACTATTATGCATAATAGATTGCAGAAAACTATAAGTATGCGGTAAAGCAATAACAATTTGTGCTTTATGTTCTGTAGCAAAATCAAGTATTCCGGTTATTATATTGGGGTTGCTTACATAATAATATTTAGGGCGAAAATCTTTCAACATATTATGCAATTGTGTTTCTTCAGCTAATTGTTCAGGATCGGCAACGGCATGTTTGCCTTCGGTATCAATATTAAGTACTAACAGTTTAATTAGCTGGTTACCCAGTAGTTTGTGTAATATGCTCATGGGTACATTCTCTTTTACCTTCTTAAAATCGCAGGCTATAACCGCTTCATCAATCTTTTGATAATTGTAAGTAGGCGGTATCACCATAACCGGTACCGGGCTTGCTTTTGATATTTTAATTACATGGCTGCCTATTCCTATGCTTCCTTCGCGTACAGTACTGTTACCAATACTACCTAACATTATCATATTTACATTACTGGCAATAACAGTATCAATTACAGCGCGCAGCAAATGTGATCGGTTTAATTTAACATGTATCTTAACACCTTCCCTAACCTGCTTTTGCAATTTGCTTTTCAATTTTTCTAATTGTTTAATGCGATCTACTGCGTTCTCTTCAATTTCTTCTTCGCGCAGCATCAACATATCAGGATTGGGCAGGATGGTTTCTAACTCAGAGATATAATAGGCATTCATAAGTATAATATCCGTCACGTTAGTTTGATGGCTTAAACTGGCAGCAAAATTGGCGGCGTTAAAAGCAGCTTCGGAAAAATCAATAGGTACAAGATAGGTTTTCATATAAACTGGATTTAGCTATTTTTTGACCAAATTGGTCTAAAAGTTAGTGCCAACAAATTTAATTATGAATTATTTCGGGATTGTCAACACCGTTTCATATTTCAAATACGTAATTAACCACCTTTGTTTTAAATATTGAGATAAACAAAAAGGGCCAGTAATAATGCCCTTTTTTTTTATAGTATAAACTTTGCAGCTACCCAGTCTTTATCTTTTTTGTGAATGATATATTTTAAACCATACTTGCGCGCCTCATCTGTGATGATATCCAGATCGGGTGATTCATAAAAACCACTGAAGTATATTTCGCCACCGGGCTTAAGTGCCTCTGCATAACGCTCCATCTGATCTATCAGAATGTTACGGTTAATATTGGCCAGGATAATATCGTATTGCTCCTGTGGGATTGCTTCTTTTGATCCGCAAAGGGCTTTAATGTTGGTGATACTATTCAGCGCCGAATTTTCGATAGTGCTTTCATAACATACTGTATCATAATCAATAGCAGCAATATCAGTAGCACCAAGTTTAGCCGCAAGAATAGCCAGTATACCTGTACCGCAGCCCATATCCAATACCTTTTTGCCGGCAAAATCATTCTCCAGCATCAAACCCATCATCATAGCAGTGGTTTGATGGTGCCCGGTACCAAATGCCATTTTAGGATCAATAACTATCTCATATGGAAACTCTGGCTTAGGCGCGTGAAAAGTGGCACGTACAAAAACCTGGTCGCTTATTTGTATCGGCTCAAAGTTACTTTCCCACACCTCGTTCCAGTTTTTCTGTGGAATAAGGGTAATGTCATAACTAAAGGTGAACATTTCACGATAAGCATCTAAGGCTTCATCCAGTTTTTGCTGGTCAAAATCATCTACCGGTATATAAGCTTTAAACCCCAGGTCAACCTCTTCAAAAGTATCAAAACCAATATCACCCAAAGCGTTTATCAGCAGGTCCTGCTGGTAATCTTCGGTAGTAATGGTAGTGAAGAGTAGTTCGTAATAATTCATTCTGAGATATGAGTATTGAGATGCGAGATATGAGATTTAACAAACCTATGGCTTGTCTCAAATCTCATATCTATTATCTCAAATCTAAATACTAATTAAACGTCTTAATAATATCAGTAAAGTCGCGTGATTTTAGGGATGCGCCACCAATTAAGCCACCATCAATATCTGCCTGGGCAAACAGTTCAGCTGCGTTTTTTGGATTACAACTGCCACCATATAAAATGGTAGTATCATCTGCCACCTGCTGACCGTATTTTGCAGCCAGTTCTTTACGAATAAAGGCGTGAATTTCCTGTGCTTGTTCTGCAGATGCGGTTACGCCTGTACCAATGGCCCAAACCGGCTCATAAGCCAAAACTAAAGTACCAAAAGCTTCGGCATCTAAATGGAAAACACCTTCAACAAGCTGGCTTTTAATAATATCAAAGTGCTGGTTGGCTTCGCGTTCCTGCAGGGTTTCGCCTATACAGAAAATTGGTTTTAAACCGTTTTTTAAAGCAGTATCAGTTTTTTTAGCTAACAGCTCATTGCTTTCGCCAAAATACTGGCGGCGTTCTGAGTGGCCCAGAATAACATACTCGGCACCAACAGATTTAATTTGCTTTGCAGATACTTCACCCGTATAAGCGCCAGACTCTGCCTGGTGAGCGTTTTGGGCACCTACTGATATTTTACTGTAGCCTTTAGCCAACTGGGCAAGGCTGTGCAGGTGAATAAACGGACTGCATACAACGGCTTCCTGATTACCGGTAACTTCGTCTTTTACCATGTTTATCACCTCAGAAAACAAGGCTAAACCCTCGTTATAATCCAGGTTCATTTTCCAGTTTCCAGCTACAATTTTCTTTCTCATTTTATTATTTTTTATTGATTATGTTAGATTATGTTGATTGCGTTGATTAGGTTATAATCAGAAACTACTCACCCAATCAACCACTCTCTATTTATGCCTGTAAGGCTTCGTTAATTCATAAACTTCTGTAAGTATAGCTTTTTCGGCATCATCAAATTTACGGTGCGCACGGCGTGCTATCACCCTATCGGCTGTTTCCATCATTTTATCAAATGCATATTCATCAAAGCCATGTGCGCCTCCCCATGAAAAATCAGGGATGTAATTTGGGGGGTAATCACCGCCAAACACATTTGCACTAACCCCAACTACTGTACCTGTATTAAACATGGTGTTAATGCCACATTTGGCATGGTCGGCCATTATTAATCCGCAAAATTGCAAACCTGTTTTACGCATACTTTGCGTTGAATAGTCCCACAGCTTTACTTCCGAGTAATTATTTTTAAGGTTAGAATTATTGCTATCGGCACCTATATTACACCACTCGCCTACTACAGCATTACCCAGATAGCCCTCATGGCCCTTTGATGAATATCCCCAAACCACGGCATTATTAACCTCGCCGCCTATACGGCAATACGGGCCAATTGTGGTAGCACCGTATATTTTGGTGCCCATTTTAATTTGTGAGTATTCACACAAAGCAAACGGACCGCGTACATGGGTGCCTTCCCAAACTTCGGTGTTGGCAGCTAAATAAATAGGGCCGTTAATAGTGCTGAAACTACAGCACTCTGCTTGTACACCTTCTTCAGCAAAAAAATCATTTCCTATAATAGTATTGGTGCTGCTTAAAATAGCACTGGTACGGCCTTTAGTTAGCAGCTTAAAATCCTTCCGAAGCTCAATATCATTCTTTCGGAAAATATCTTCGGGGTAGCGTACCATAACCGGCACATATTCATGTATAATAGTCTGGTTAAACTCGGCCTGTGCATCAAAGTTTGTGGCATCAGTAGCATTTAGCTTTACAGCTAACAGCAGTTCTTTGTATTTAAGCGCTTCACCTTCCTGTAATTTATCAATAGCTTCCAGCAAATTCTCGTCAGGGCAAACAGCACCGTTAATAAATAAGTTATCAGCCTGAATATTTATTGGAAATTTACCTTGCAGGTAAGCCTGGGTATGAAAAGAAAAATCGGCATTTAAATATTTACCCCATTTTTCTGCAATGGTTAATATCCCAATTCGCAGATCGGCAACAGGGCGGGTATACGTTAAAGGTAGAAGGGTATTGTGCGCGGTATCGTCAAAAAGGATAATTCCCATGGGCCAAAAATAAAAAAAGTCCCCCGGTATACGGGAGACTTATAAATATTTTATTGAAAAAACACTTATTTTTTGTTGTAACGAGTACGGAACTTATCAATACGTCCGGCTGTATCAACTAACTTCATTTTACCAGTATAGAACGGGTGCGAAGTGTGTGAAATTTCTAATTTAATCAATGGATACTCGTTGCCATCTTCCCATTTTACGGTTTCGCGGCTATCGATACATGATTTGGTCATAAAAGAATAGTCATTTGACATGTCTTTAAAAACAACTAACCTATAGTTTGATGGATGCAGATCTTTTTTCATTATTGTATACTTCTTATAAAAGAGGTGCAAATGTAATGAAAAAAGTTAAAAGTGTAAAGTAGAAAGTAAAAAGTTTTTAACAGAGTGTGGAGACATTCTGTTTGGTTCATTAATAGTACCTATTCCAACAGTTTATATAGTGCAAAGGTGTTAAATGAAATTTAATTGTACTTGCGTCTTTGTGTAAAAAGCTTATTTGTTGTGGGGCGTTCCCTTCGGTCGGGCTTTCCGCTCATACTGCACATGGCCTTAGCCACTGGGCCGGTATCCGCTGCAATCCCTAACGCAGATGAACCTTCTTTATTTAAACAGGCCCGTGTTGATAATCCGCAGAGCCTCCCGACAGAAAGCAAAAGAATTATTATTTTATTAGTTCACTACTTAGTATCTCGCCAGTCTCATAATTCAACTTATACTCTATTCCACTTTTTTCATAGGCATATAGATAAAGATCATCCCTTAGATATATGGATGTAAAGTGACTTTCCCCGTATATACCCAACCCTTCAGAAATTGACCATAACAATTCTGAATATTTATAACAATACACATTTGCCCCGTTTTGGACTTGTTGCCTGTCGAGTAGAATTATAATATATTCATTAATTGATATACAAACTTTGATTTCCCCTGGCGCTGAAAAGATAACCTCACCTACCGGGGAAAAAACTTTATTACCAAGGTAATTCCAACTTGATATTACTTTCATATCTTCATTTCCTTAACGTTTATTTTCTGCGCTGAAATCTATATTTACCCTCTCTCCTGGCACAATTCTATCAATACCCCATTAGCACTCTTCGGATGCACAAAACAAACCAGCTTATTATCTGCACCGCGTTTTGGGACATCATTTAGCAGCACAAAGCCTTCATTTTTTAAGCGGAGCATCTCGGCTTCAATATCATCTACATCAAACGCAACATGGTGTATGCCCTCTCCTTTTTTGGCTATGAATTTAGCTATTGGGCTATCCGGGTTGCTGGCTTCCAGCAGTTCTATCTTATTAGGGCCGTTTTGCAAAAACGCTGTTTTAACCCCCTCACTGGCTACTTCTTCTGTTTTATATACTTGTGTATTCAGCAGCTTTTCGTAGATATTACCCGCGCTTTTAAGGCTGTTAACCGCTATGCCGATATGCTCTATCTTATTCATGTCCAAATATTGTAAATAAATGGCAGCTAAATGTAATTTATAGCGGCTTACAGGTATAAAAGTAAAACTTTACGTATATTTGTATTGTTAATTTTTGATACATGAACATTCCAATTTATTTAGATAATAACGCTACAACACCTATGGATCCCAGGGTACTGGAAGCTATGTTGCCTTATTTTAACGAAAAGTTTGGTAACGCGGCAAGCCGCAACCATCCTTTTGGCTGGGTAGCAGAAGAAGGCGTTGATTATGCCCGCGAACAGGTAGCAAAACTGATAAACGCAACTGAAAAAGAAATTATCTTTACATCGGGCGCTACTGAGTCAGACAACCTTGCTATTAAGGGTGTATTTGAAATGTATAAAGAGAAAGGCAACCATATAATTACTGCTGTTACTGAGCATAAAGCTGTACTTGATGCATGTAAACACGTTGAAAAATTAGGCGGAAAGGTTACTTACCTGCCGGTTAAGGAAGATGGTTTAGTTGACCTTGCCGAGCTGGAAGCAGCTATGACGAGCGAAACCATCCTGGTATCTATCATGTATGGCAATAACGAAATTGGTGTTATACAACCAATTAAAGAAATTGCTGCCATTGCACACAAATTTGGCGCTTTGTTTATGACTGATGCTACACAGGCTGTTGGTAAAATACCTGTTGATGTAATTGCTGATGGCATTGACCTTTTAGCTTTATCGGCACATAAAATGTACGGCCCTAAAGGTGTTGGTGCATTATACGTTAGGCGTAAAGGGCCACGTGTAAAAGTTACCGCACAAATGGACGGTGGCGGCCACGAGCGTGGTATGCGTTCAGGCACGTTAAACGTACCGGGTATTGTTGGTTTAGGTAAAGCTTGCGAACTTGCCGGTTTAGAGATGGAAAGCGAAGCAAAACGCCTTTCGGCTTTGCGCGATAAACTGGAAAGATCATTAACTGTATTAGAAGAAAGCTACGTGAATGGTAATGTTGAACACCGCTTACCGCATGTTGCCAATATATCATTCAAGTATGTTGAAGGCGAAGGCTTAATGATGGCCATGAAAGATCTGGCAGTATCATCAGGTTCGGCTTGTACATCAGCATCATTGGAGCCATCATATGTATTAAAAAGCTTAGGCTTGTCTGATGATCTTGCGCATTCATCTATACGCTTTGGTTTAGGCCGTTTTACTACAGAAGAGGAAGTTGATTACGCAATTGAAGTAACTAAAAAATCGGTTACTCACCTGCGCGAACTTTCACCACTTTGGGAAATGTTTAAAGAGGGTATTGACCTTGACTCTATTGAGTGGGCAGAACACTAATTAAATGTGCAAATTAGCGGATGTGCATATGTGCAGATGCTTTGATTAAATAAAATATAGAGGTAAAAAAAATCAATAATTCAACAACTCACTAATTCAAAATTATAAAGCTATGGCTTATTCAGATAAAGTAATTGACCATTATACTAACCCCCGCAACGTGGGCACATTAGACAAGAGCAGCCACAAGGTTGGTACCGGTCTTGTTGGTGCGCCTGAGTGTGGCGACGTTATGCGTCTGCAGATACAGGTTGATGATAACAATATCATCACTGATGCAAAATTTAAAACTTTTGGTTGCGGATCGGCAATCGCTTCTTCATCTTTAGCTACAGAGTGGTTAAAAGGTAAAAGCGTTGATGATGCAATGAAAATTGATAACATGGATATTGTTGAAGAATTGGCTTTACCACCGGTAAAAATTCACTGTTCAGTATTGGCAGAGGATGCTATTAAAGCAGCTATTAACGATTTCCGTGTAAAGAACGGTATGGAACCAATTGTTCTTGAAAAATCACATCACTAATTTATTTGGTGGGTAGAGATAGTTGGATGGTGAATAGTTTTTATACGCTCAACAACCACTCACAACTCACTTAATCAACCATTCACTAACATGGTAACTGTAACAGATAAAGCAAAAGCTAAAATAGATAGCCTGATGCAGGATAGCGGGCTGGATGCCTCTTACTTCCTGCGTGTGTCTGTTCAAGGCGGCGGCTGCTCAGGTTTGTCTTATAACCTCGATTTTGATAACGAGGAGAAAAAAGGCGACCAGTTTTTTGAAGACCGTGGCGTGCGCTTTGCACTGGATATGAAATCGTTTCTGTATTTAGCAGGAACCGAGCTTGACTTTTCAGACGGGTTAAACGGTAAAGGTTTTAACTTTCATAACCCAAATGCAACCCGCACATGCGGCTGTGGCGAAAGCTTCTCGGTATAATACTACCTGATAATATTTAAAAGGCTCCGTTTTCGGGGCCTTTTTTGTTTCGATAAAATCTCTAAAAATCACACTTAAACCTACTACTATTGGCCAGTTTGTTGTCCAAAACTCTAAAAATCTCTAATTATCTCTAAAAATTTCACATGCTTTTTTTATTATGCAAACTTGGTGTGTCCGTTGGTTATTTTTCCATTTTCGGCATCCCATATGGTATCATTTATGTTGTTTAAATTAATGTAATTTAATTAGCTTTGTTATACTATAACCGATATAAACTTGATGAACATCGTAGCTGAGCAATCAACTATCCCCGGCCTGATTCGTAATATTGTTACGACTATACATCCAGATACCCATACCTTCCTGATACATAAGGTAAAAGATACGTGGGTAGAGATAACCTATAAACAGGCGTTGGAAAAGATAGACGCTATATCTGCATGGTTTCTTGATATCGGCATAAAAAAAGGTGACCGCCTTGCGCTCATAATAGAGAACGGCCCTGATTATATTTACTACGACCAGGCACTGCAACAAATTGGCGCAGTAAATGCATCTATTTACCCTACCCTTTCTGAGGCGGAGATTGAGTACATTCTGAATGATTCTGAAGCAAGAACCATAATTATAGGCAACCCTTTTTTGTTTCGCAAGATTTTAAAGATTGCTAATAACTGCCCGGCGTTGATAAGGCTAATTCCCGCTTGCGATGAGTTTGAAAAATATAGTGACAAGCTAACTTTAAATGCCGGTGTTATCAGCTTTGAAAAAGTTATTGAAGAGGGCTTAAAAATTGTTGATAAATACCGAACGGCTATTAATGCAGCCCGTGAAGCAATTTTACCGTCTGATCTTTCCTGTCTTATCTATACATCGGGCACTACAGGTACGCCAAAAGGTGTAATGCTTACCCACCACAATTTAACCGAAAACTGCAGGGTAAGCCTTATCCAGATCCCTATTATTACCAAGGATGATCTGTTCCTGTCGTTTCTGCCTTTATCACACGTATTTGAACGCACCGGAACCTATTACGTTTGCATGAACAAGGGCTGTACCATAGCTTTTGCACAAAGCCTTGACCTACTGGCAAAAAACATGACAGAGGTAAGGCCTACAGTAATGTGTTGCGTACCACGTTTGTTAGAGCGCATACATGATAAAGCCATGAAGAATGGCCTGTCTGCCGGAGGCATGAAAACAAAAATATTTACCTGGGCATTAAAAGTTGGCAAGCAATATCGCCTGGCTAATGAAGCAGGCAAAAAACCAGGTTTAATACTAAGTGCCGAGCAAAAACTGGCAGATAAACTGGTTTTCAGCAAAATAAAAGAAAAAACCGGTGGGCGCTTAAAAGTGCTGCTGTCTGGTGGTGGTGCTTTACCTAAAAACGTTGGTGAGTTTTTTGGCGACGTAGATATTAAATTGTTAGAAGGCTTTGGTTTAACAGAAACTTCGCCGGTAATGGCGGTAACCGAAGATGACCGCATTATTTATGGCACAGTTGGCCGTATTATACCGGGCATTGAAGTGGCTATACAAAATGTTGACACCCACAATATATATACTATACAAACCCATGATACCTTTAAGCCTGATTTTGAATCGGAAGAAGGCGAGATAATTGTTCGGGGGCATTGTGTAATGAAGGGGTATTGGAGAAAACCGGAAGAAACCGCTAAGGTTATTGACTCTGAAGGCTGGTTCCATACAGGCGATATTGGCAGATTTTACAGAGGCAACCTGCAAATTACCGACAGGCTGAAGAACATGCTGGTTAATGCTTATGGAAAAAACATTTATCCTACCCCGGTAGAGAACACCTATTTAAAAAGCCCTAAAATTGAACAGGTATTTTTAGTGGGCGATAAACGCGAATACATCACTGCCATACTGGTGCCGTCACGAGAAATTTTGCAGGAAACCTTTAAGCTGAGTAATGATTTTTTTGAAAAGCCACATGTATTTATAGAAGAAAAAGAAATTAATGACTGGCTTAACCAGGATATTAAAAAACTGTCAAACGAACTGGCCAAATTTGAGCGCATTAAGAACTTCAAGATAAAACGTACACCTTTTAGTATGGAAGCCGGAGAAATAACCCCTACCATTAAAATGAAGCGTAAAGTGATAGAAAAGAAATACGCCGATGCGATAGACGAAATGTATTTACAAGAAGCGGATGCAGATTAACTGTTAATGTAATGCTGAAATTATTTTAGCAGCGACGATGCATAACCTACAGATTCTTCGTTCCTCAGAATGACAAAATTATAAAATTGTCATGCTGAACGTAGTGAAGCACCTATCCGCCTATGCATACCGACGGATTCTTCGTTCCTCAGAATGACAAAATTATAACAACTTAATGCGTTACCAGAAAAGTCTGGTGAACTTCTTTTTTGTTTTTCTTTCTGATTAAGAAAATACCGATTATTAAAATCCATAAAAAAAACAATCCGGCTGCGATAGGTATGTTCCAGCCGTTAACACTATAAAAATCTAAAGGTGTTGTCATGTAAATAATGGTAGGAACAAATGAAAGATTGTAAATGGCGAAAATATAGCCCAGCCAGACAGTCCATTTTGGAAACAACCGGGTCTTTAATATCAGCGTGCTGCATGCAAAGAGAATGATGGCATTTAATAACCGGTTAATGGGCCCGTAAATAAGTAACGCCCCCTCCCCGCCATATCCAACCCAGGTAGGATTTACAGGATTTGTGTGTGCGGCCCAAACACTTCCTGCCTGGATAGAATCTGCAACAAATGCCACAATTGCAAATGCGATTCCACAGGCAAATATAAATGTACCAAGCCATTCATAAGCAGGTTCAGATTGGGAGATAATATTTTTAAAGCCACTAAAAAATCCAATAAGGCCAATACAAATAAACATATCAACCAAAATACGTAATAATATAATCGATGCCGGAGGGGTACCACTGGGTGTTGGTGTGTAAACGAAATAAAGTGGTATTTCCAGCAATACAAGTATATACAATCCAATTCCAATTATACCTGTCCATAAATATGTAGTAGATCTTACCATAATAAAGGTTTTTTTTAAGTGTAGGCAAGTATATTGTCTTTGTAGGATTAATTTGTTATATTAAAAGGAGTAAAACTTACAAAATACGGAGTAATGGCATTTGAAATAAAGGACATTTCAGGAGATCATTTTCAGCATTTGAACCATTTTTTTCTGAATGGATTTGAAAGCAGTAAATTGGTTGAGCAATCACAAAACATCAACCATCCTTTTGTTGACGGCTATTCGAAAGAATGGTACTTTGATGGCATCAGAATGGGTTACTCCGATTGGCATTATAAGAAACCTGTTGAATTAAAATGGAATTACGATATAAATGTTGACCTGGTTACTTTTCAGGCCAACCTTAAAGGTTCGTTGTTTATGGGGACTGAAACAAGCAAGGCTGTTCCTTTGTTTGGAAATTATCAGCATAATCTTTTCTACGCAAATGCAAATGATAGCAATGAAGGTTTTCTGAAAGGGGAACGTCTGCAAACCTCCATGTTTTTTATCCAGTTTACAAAAGATGCATTTTTAAACCTTACCAAGGATGCCAACGAAGCATTAAGCCGTTTTAGCGAAAACGTATTAAGCGGCCGGTCAACGCTTCTTTCCACTAATAACCTCCCCGTGGATGCAGGTATGCTAAATTTGATAGGGAATATTGTAAACTGCAGTTACAAAGAGGGCTTAAAAAAAATGTATTTGCTTTCAAAAAGCATAGAGTTTTTGGTGCTCCAGGCGGAGGCTTGTAATGCCGCTTTAGTACCATCGTATAGGTATATTAAAACAAAATACGATAAAGAGTGTGTTGTATATGCCCGTGAATATATTATGAGCCATCTGGAAGCGCCTCCAAGTTTATCAGAGCTGGCAAAAATAATTGGTATAAATGAATATAAATTAAAGAGAGGCTTTAAGGAAATTTTTGACAATACGGTTTTTGGATATTTATCGGATGCCCGACTTGAAATTGCAAAAAATGATTTACTTGAAAATAAAAGGACTGTCAGTGAAATTGCATCAGAATTGGGTTATTCATCAGTACAGCATTTTAGCAACGCCTTTAAAAAGAAATTCGGACTATCTCCCAACAAATTGAAACGTTGATACTAACATGGCAAGATTGGCATGCTGAACGGAGTGAAGCATCTATCCGCCAATGCATAACCTACAGATTCTTCGTTCTCAGAATGACAAAATTATATGAGATTACATTGCGGATTACTGCTATAATACTATTTCTTTGTTGGTGTATATTTCCAAAAATCATCCAACTGGCCAGGGTTTCCCGTACCGGTGTATCCTATGCCATCAATGGCAAAGCTCACTACGTCATAACGCTGACTGCCAGGAAAGTTGGTAATCTTTGACCAGGCATCCTTAGTAGTGTTGTATTTATACCAATCTAATAAATTTTCGGTAAGAGTTGTACCAAAGCCTACATAGCCATCACTACCAATAACAAATTGCCCGCTAAATACACGCGCTTTACCAGTAAAATCTGCTTTCTTAGTCCATTTGTCTGCAGCTGGGTCATATTCCCAAAAATCTTTTTCAATTGTAGTTGGGTAAGCGCCGCCTAAGCCTGCATAACCTTTCCCGTTGATTGAAAAAGCCGCCACCCCAAAGCTGCCGCTGCCCGGGTAATCGGCAACACGGGTCCATTTGTCGGCAGTAATATCATATTTGTAAAAGTCTTTATAACTCTTATCGTAAGTATCATTAGTGCCCAGGCCCATATAACCTGCACCATTTACTTCAAAGGCTATCACATTTTCTCTTGCCACACCTGCAAAATCAGCCTTGCGGGTCCATTTATCGGTTGCCGGGTCATATTCGTAAAAATCATTGTTTTGCGGAACATTATTGCCCGGTATAAACACCCGCTGACCAAAGCCGGTACCTACATAAGCTTTATTATTTATGCTAAAACCGCGAATATATTCGGCTGCCTGCCCTGGGTAATCTGCTTTTCTTGTCCACTTATCAGCAGCAGGGTCATATTCCCAAAAATCATTTAATAACATCAGGTTAAAACCGCTCCCTGCATTGCCTCCTAATATATATCCCTTATTGCCAATAGTAAAACCAAATGCACGCACCCGGCCGGCGCCCGAGAACGTTCCTAATTGTTTCCATAAACCTGGCAAAGCATTTGCCGAATTAGGAACAAAAGGTTGTTTCTTGCATGATAGTATGCACAATGCCAGCAATAGCAGCAAGCCCAGTTTTTTTAACAGCATATTGGTTTATAAGCGACGAATAAATATATAAATATTTACTACTTAAACCAACAGAAGGTTGCCTGGACTACTCGTTTAACAGCTTTTGAAACAGATCAATATATTGGCCTACCTGGTACCCATCCATTAACCCATGATGCACAGTTATGGAAACAGGCATACTTCTTTTGCCTGCATCTTCGGTCACCATCCCGAATGATATTTTTGGAATACTATCCTTAAATGAAAAGCTTCGTGCATGGGTTAGCCCGGTAAAATTTATCCAGGGCATAGCCGAGTAATGAATTACGTTTTCGCCTGAATTAGCAGGAAATAAGCCTGTTGTAGCCTGCACCCTATTAATCTCTATTTTAGCGCCTTCAATAAATTCTGCAAGCTGCGGCTTAAAATCAATATACGAAAAACCAAAAGTATCATTGGGGCGGTTAATTGTTGCGGAGGCATGCACATCATCATAAACAAAAACCTCATCGTTAATAATACGGTACCTGAAAGCCTCGCTTTGGTTGGCTGCGTTTAACGAGCAATGCAGGTAATATAAAAAGAAAGATATACCCAACTCTTTTGCCTTTTTGTAAGCAATGGTACAATCAACACTTACTGTGGCGCTCCAAAATGGTTCTTCGAATTGGTTAAAAAAATTGAAATGATCTTTACGTGGCCAGTTAGCCAGGTCTATTTTAGTTTTCATATATTATAAGAACTCCAGTATATCTTTTATACTTACAACGCTTTTAAAGCGCTCATTATCAACACTGTGCTCAATTTGCTCATGCGCCCAGGTAATGTGGTAAGGTACATGTACACCATAACCGCCAATGTTAAGCACCGGTAAAATATCGCTCTTTAATGAGTTACCTACCATCATAAATTCATTCGATTGTATATCCAAATGCTTAATCAGTTTCTGATAGTTGGCATCATCCTTCTCACTCATTATCTCAATATGATGAAAATAGTGGCTCAAACCTGATTTTTTAAGCTTACGTTCCTGGTCAAGCAGGTCGCCTTTGGTAGCAACCACTAAACGGTATTTATCTTTAAGCGATTGCAGCACATCTTCAATACCATCCAGTAATTCAATAGGTTGGTTAAGCATTTGCCTGCCCAGGTTGAGGATCTGCTCAATTATATCAGGGCTTATGGTTTTGCCACTAACCTTTAAGGCAGTTTCTATCATAGATAATACAAAGCCCTTTATGCCATAGCCATAAAGGCCAAGATTATCTATCTCCATTTTTAGCAGTTCGCGTTCTAACTCGTGCTGTGAAGCATATTCGCCCAGCAGACTGCAAAAACGCTCTTCCGTTTGCCTAAAGTAGGGCTCATTTACCCAAAGGGTATCATCGGCATCAAACGCAATTACTTTAATGTTCATGCTGTAAAGATATAAACTGCTTCAATTATAAGTCAAGCGCCATATCAATATGTTAAGAAATGTAAATAATTTCTCGCAAATGCGCCGATAATTTTAATTTGACTCAGCTGCGTCTTAGCGTCTTTGCAAGATAAAACGATTGCTTCCACACTCAAATGTCACATCTAACGTCTCATATCTAAGTTAAAAACCCTATTTTTGCACCCTTAATAAAATACCCTTTACAATATGAGTATTGCACTATCCGAACAGGAAATTTTACGTCGCGAATCGTTACAGCAACTGCGGGCTTTGGGCATTAATCCTTACCCTGCCGAAGCTTATGATGTAACCGCATGGGCACAAGATATTACCAACAATTTTGAAGCTAACCCCGATAACTATAAACAGATTACCATTGCAGGCCGTATCATGACGCGCCGTATTATGGGTAGCGCATCATTTGCCGAGATACAGGACTCAACCGGTCGTGTACAGATCTATCTGAAACGTGATGATATTTGCCCTACTGAGGATAAAACGCTTTACAATACCGTATTTAAAAAACTACTGGACATTGGCGATTATGTAGGCGTTAAAGGCTATGTTTTTTTAACCCAAACCGGTGAGATCTCTATTCACGTACAGGAGCTGGATGTACTTGCAAAATCGTTAAAACCACTCCCGGTTGTTAAGCGTGAGGATGACGGTACCATACATGATGGCTTTACCGACCCCGAGATGCGTTACCGTCAGCGTTATGTTGATTTGACTGTTAACCCGGAATTTAAAAACATATTTATTAATCGCTCAAAGGTAATTAGTGCCATGCGTGGTTACTTTAATACCCAGGGCTGGATGGAGGTGGAAACGCCTATTCTACAGCCTGTACATGGTGGTGCAGCGGCCCGCCCGTTTGCTACGCATCATAACACGCTGGATATGCAGCTTTTCCTGCGTATTGCCAACGAACTTTACCTTAAGCGTTTAATTGTAGCCGGATTTGACGGTGTTTACGAGTTTGGTAAAATGTTCCGTAATGAAGGTATGGACCGTACTCATAATCCGGAGTTTACCGCTATGGAAATATATGTAGCCTACAAAGACTATATATGGATGATGGGTATGGTTGAGGAGTGTTTAGAAACTGTTGCAAAAGCAGTGCATGGCATCCCTGTTGTACAGGTTGGCCCGCATGAAATAAATTTTGCAGGCCCGTACGAAAAACTGTCAATGTATGATTCTATTTTGAAATATACTGGTATAGATGTATCTGCTATGGACGAGGCCGGTCTGCGCAATGTTTGTGCCGATTTAGCTATTGAAGTTGACTCAAGTATGGGTAAAGGCAAGCTGATAGATGAGATTTTTAGTGCCAAGGTTGAAGCTAACCTGATACAGCCTACTTATATTACCGACTACCCTATTGAGATGACTCCGCTTGCCAAAAAGCACCGTACCAAAGACGGCTTGGTTGAGCGCTTTGAGCTATTTGTAAATGGCAAGGAAATAGCGAATGCTTATTCTGAATTGAACGACCCGATAGACCAGCGCGAACGCCTGGAAGAGCAGCTGATACTTGCCGGCCGTGGTGATGATGAGGCTATGGCCATGGATGACGACTTTTTACGCGCTCTTGAATACGGTATGCCGCCAACATCAGGCTTAGGTATAGGTATTGACAGGCTGGTAATGCTAATGACCAACCAAAGCACTATACAGGAAGTATTATTTTTCCCGCAAATGCGCCCTGAGAAAAAAGCTAAAGTTGCCACAGCAGATGATTTTATTAATATTGGCGTACCTGCAGAATGGGTACCTGTATTAAATAAAATGGGCTTCAACACGGTTGAAGAACTTAAGGCAGGCAATCCAAACAAGGTATTTAATGACCTCGGCGGTATGCGCAAAAAATTGAAACTTGATATTATCATGCCGGTTAAAGAAACGGTTATGGCTTGGTTTGAATAAATACTATAACCATATGCAAACAAGAAAGGCCCTTTATAGGGCCTTTCTTGTTGTTTCAAATTTCTTACTTTAGTTAGCCAGTACAATTATTTACCGGTGCAAAGATCATGCTATCAGCGCAATTAGTAACACCTGTACAAGGTATTTAATTACAATTCCTTAACACAATAATAAAGAAGGAAAAACTTTCAATTAATATATAAAGTTTATTTTTATAATCGAACCTCTATATATAAATGAATACCATGACAAATTCTATATTAGAAATAACCGAAAACGAATATCTTATAAAATTAAGCAGACGTAACTTTAATCTGTCATTTATCCGCAGCCTGTTAAAGATCGTAGAGGTTTCAGAACCTGCTAAAATTGACTATGATCAGCCGGATGACGATTTGCAAGATGAACCGTTAATTCCAAACAGGCGCATATCACCAGCTCAAAATCATTCTTCAGAGCCTGACTATTATAGCAATCTCGACGAGAAATAAAAGTTATTCTTCTTAGAATTTTTGCTGCCTAAAGCCGCCGCGTACTACCTGCTGTTTATCCATCTGTGCCATCTGGCCTTTCATCATCTTTATCTGGTCGGCAAGTAATTTATTCTTGTCATCTTTAGCCGCTTCTTTCAAATACATCTCGGCTTCGCGCTTATTACGTTTAGCCATTGATATACCTGCCAGGCTTAGTTTAGCCAACGCTAAATTGTGTGACATATTTAAACCCAATGTAAGGGCTTTCTTGAAATATTTTTCTGATTTTAACGGAGCCTTGCGTGATTCTATTAAACCTATTAACAGGTTATAATAGCCATACTGGCCTTTATGTAATTGTTTTTCGTAATCGGTAATTTTTAATAACCAGGCTTCTGCTTTTTCAGAATTTTCTTTACGCAGGTAATACTGTGCAATAAGCATGTTCTCGTTAAAAAAGAAAGTAAGCAGTACCAAACCGCCAATTAAAAACAACGGTATTCCCCATCCCCAGAAACCAAATGCACAAAGCGTAACACCGGCTCCCATTATAACACAGGCAATAATTAACCTAACTATATTTGACATATTTGTAATAGTATAAAACGAACTGCAAATATCGTTATTTGTAAGCTAAATAAAACATCAGTATTAATATTTATGGCAGGAGAATTAGAACCATCTTGGAAAAAAGTTTTAGAAGAAGAATTTAACAAACCCTACATGACCGAGCTTAAGAATTTCTTGAAACAGGAAAAAGAAGCAGGCTATGTAATTTATCCCAAAAACGCCGATATTTTTAACGCTTTTAATAAAACCCCGTTTGATGAAGTTAAAGTAGTGATACTTGGCCAGGACCCTTATCCGGGTGAGCACCAGGCACATGGCCTATCTTTTTCTGTACAAAAGGGCGTAGCTATACCACGCTCGCTCATTAATATCTACAAAGAATTAAAAACCGATATCCCCGGTTTTACAATTCCTGCTCACGGTAACCTTGAAAAATGGGCTAAGCAAGGCGTATTGTTATTAAACGCCACATTAACATTACGTGCGGGTCAATCAGCATCGCACCAAAAAAAGGGCTGGGAAAAGTTTACTGATGCCGCCATCAAAAAGCTGTCTGACGAAAAAACAGGTATCGTATTTATACTATGGGGAGCCTACGCACAATCAAAGATCGCGCTGATTGATACCAACAAGCATCATATCTTAAAATCTGTTCACCCATCGCCCCTATCCGTTGAGCGTGGTTTTTGGGGATCAAAACCGTTCTCAAAAACGAATGAAATATTAATAAAAGAAGGCAAAGAGCCAATTGACTGGCAGATAGATTAAGTAGAGATAAGAAATAAGAGCCAAGAATCAAGACAGGGCTTATTCTTTTACATGATTCTTGGCTCTTGATTCTTATCTCTTGACTCTTATTAGTATTCCAACGGTATTATCGGTTCTTTTTTACTGGTAGACATAATCATCATAGTTTGGAAAGTTTTTACCACAGTAATGCGGCTTATTTTTTCCATTATTAATTGCTCATATGATTTAATATCGCGCACGTACACTTTTAAAAGAAAATCGCACTGACCGGTAACATGGTGGCACTCGGTAACTTCCTTAATGCTTTGTATCTCATCCAAAAAAGTTTGAATAGTATTCTTTTGATGAAAATCAAGCGAGATCTGTATAAAGGTTTTTATCCCCAGGCCCAACTTCTCTTCATCAACCAAAGCATGATAGCTTTTAATATATTCAGCATTTTCCAGCTTACGCACACGCTCTAACGTGGGTGCAGGCGATAATCCTATTTCATTGGAGAGTTGCAAATTGGTTATGCGCCCGTTCTCTTGTAAAATTTTAAGTATCTGTAGGTCTATTTTATCTAATTCAGCTGCCATGGTACTTGCAAATATATATTATTCTACATCACACAAAATAAAATTCCACATAAATCTCTTTTAACAAAACAAATTTCTAAATTAATTTGTATTTTTAGACAAGTCTAAAAAACTTATTAGATTTGTTTAAATGTATACTTTAACCGAAGAAAATTATTTAAAAGCCATTTACAAGCTGTCTGTACAGACAGGGAATGTGAGCACCAATCAAATTGCAGCTTCGCTGGCAACCAAGGCATCGTCTGTTACGGATATGCTGCGGAAACTCGCCGATAAGCTTTTGATAAATTATACCCGTTACCAGGGCGTTAGTTTAACTCAAACCGGCGAGAAAGTGGCTGTAAACATTATTCGCAGGCATAGGCTTTGGGAGTACTTTTTGGTTGAGAAACTAAATTTTAAATGGGATGAGGTGCATGATATGGCCGAGGAGATGGAGCATATATCATCAACAGAGTTAATTGACCGGCTGGATGAATTTATGGGTTTCCCCGCCCGCGACCCACACGGCGACCCGATACCAGATTGTAATGGCAACTTTAAAATAAACGATCTCAAACCAATTTCGGCTATTCCTGTTCATTCCGGGGGAGTAATTTCAGGCGTTAGAGATCACTCTTCAGCATTTTTACAATACCTGGAGAAGCAAGAGCTTACCATTGGTAAAAAAATAACAGTAAAAGAAATTATTAGTTATGATAATACAGTGGTACTGCAAATGGACAATAAAAATTTACACATAAGCCGTGATGTGGCCAATAACCTGCTGATAGCCTTATGATAAAACAACAACAACTACACGACAACCACTCTTTAGGCAACGTTCACAATTCCATTAGCACAGAAGGCAAAACCGGTTGGCGCAAGCTGTTTTCTTTTTTGGGGCCCGCCTATTTGGTAAGTGTTGGCTATATGGACCCAGGCAACTGGGCAACAGACCTTGCTGCAGGCAGCCAGTTTGGATACAGGTTAATATGGGTTTTACTACTATCAAACATGATAGCCCTGCTATTACAAAACCTGGCCGTAAGATTAGGTATTGTACGCGGACTGGATTTGGCGCAGGCCTCAAAACACTCTTATCCCCGCTTTATTAATTTCTGTTTATATATACTTGCGCAAATAGCTATTATAGCCTGTGATCTGGCCGAAATTATTGGCATGGCAATTGGCTTAAACCTGCTTTTTGGCTTACCTTTAATATGGGGCGTTTCCATCACTCTGTTTGATACCTTGTTACTGTTGTTTTTGCTAAATAAGGGCATGCGCAAGCTGGAAGGTTTTATTATCTCCCTGATATTTATTATAGGTATGGCTTTTTTAGCTCAGATGTTTATTGTTAAGCCCGATGTAATGGATATTGCCAAAGGCTTTATTCCCACAGGGTTGAATAATCAATCTTTATATATAGCTATTGGTATTATTGGCGCAACGGTAATGCCACATAACCTGTACCTGCATTCGTCACTTGTGCAAACACGTAAGATCGGCCATTCTGAAGATGAAATAAAAACAGCTATACGCTTTAACTTTTGGGATACTACCATTGCTTTAAACCTTGCCTTTTTGGTGAATTCGGCTATTTTAATATTAGCAGCAAGCGCATTTTTTGGCCGGGGATACCATGAGGTTGCCGAGATACAGGATGCGCATAAACTGCTTACTGATATATTTGGTAAGCTGGCACCGGCATTGTTTGCCATTGCTTTGATAGCCGCCGGGCAAAGCTCAACCGTTACTGGTACACTGGCCGGGCAAATTATTATGGAAGGCCACCTTAACTTGCGTATTGCACCGTGGTTAAGGCGCTTACTCACACGGATACTGGCTATTGTTCCTGCATTTTTTACCATTTTATATGCAGGCGAACAAGCATTAGGTAAATTGTTGATATTAAGTCAGGTGATATTAAGCTTGCAATTGGGTTTTGCTATAATTCCGCTAATACATTTTACATCAGATAAAAAACGGATGGGTAACTTTGCTACCAAGATGCCATTAAAAATACTTGCCTGGGTATTTGCTGTATTAATAGTAGGGCTTAATGTAAGGCTGGTGATACAGGAAATTAACACCTGGGCAGCTGCAAGTCCGGGATCAGCAAATTTAGTTCATTATCTAATATCGCCTATTGCTGGAGCTGTTGGATTGTTGTTGATTTATGTTTTTTTGAGGCCGCTGTTTTACAAGCGTACCGACCAGCGAGTATATGTGCCGCACGGTATTGCAAATGTATTAGATAACCTGGAGGCGGTGCATTACAACAACATTGGCGTAACTATTGATTTTTCAAAAAATGACCAGGATTGCATAAGACATGCCCTAATGCAGGGTGGCAAAAGAGCTCATTACACTTTAATACATGTGGTTGAAACGGCAGGTGCACGCTATTATGGCAAACAGGTTATGGATAACGAAACCCAAAGTGATGTAGATAACCTAAATAAATATGTATCTACTTTATTAAACTTAGGTTATAAAGCTGAAGCTAAAATAGGTTACGGCAGTCCGGCAGCTTCAATAGCCGAGATAATAAATCAATCAAAAATTGATTTTCTGGTGATGGGATCGCATGGGCATAAAACTATTAAAGACCTAATATTTGGCACCACCGTTAATTCGGTAAGGCATATGGTGAACGTACCTGTATTGGTAATTAAATCGCAAAAAAAATAATTGCATATTTGCACAAAGGAAGCGCAGGATGGATCAGAATTTATATATCAAGAATAAAAAGGCATACTTTGAGTATCATATACTGGATAAATATACAGCGGGTATAAAACTGCTGGGTACCGAGATCAAATCTATCCGTGAGGGCAAGGCAAACATAAACGATGCTTTTTGCACCTTTATTGATAACCAGCTTTACGTGCGTAACCTGCATATCGCTGAATATTCTTTTGGCTCATTTTACAACCACGAAGCCAAACGCGACCGTGTGCTGCTACTCAACAAAAAAGAATTAAAAAAACTATCTACCCGCGGCGAAGAAAAAGGATTAACTATTGTACCCCTTGCCTTATTTATTAGTGAGCGTGGTTTTGCTAAGCTTGAAATAGGCCTTGCCCAAGGTAAAAAGACCTTCGATAAACGCGAAACCTTGAAAGAGCGCGATACAAAGGTTGAGATGGACAGGGCGATGAAAAGGTAAATAGACGTAAGAATCAAGATTGAATAGCAAAGTCCTTAATAAACTTAAGGGGCTTTTATCTTGGTTCTTGGTTCTAATCTCTTGCGTCTATTACTACCACGCCCTATCACCTACCAACGGTACAAACCTAAAGGTATCCAGCTCATGTTTTTCGTAATCATGTTCACCGGTTTTTAATACGGTAACCATTTTTTGAAATTGTTCATCGCCAACCGGGATAACCAGTATACCGCCAATATTAAGTTGTTTTAATAATACATCGGGTACTGTTGGGGCGCCAGCGGTTACAATTATTTTGTCATATGGAGCATGTTCGGCTTTGCCTATTGAGCCATCGCCTAAAAAGAATTGCGGTTTATAGCCCATATAAGGCAACACTTGTATGGTACGTTCATAAAGTGTTTCCTGGCGCTCAATGGTTACCACATTGGCACCCAGTTCCATCAAAACACAGGTTTGATAACCGCAACCAGTCCCTATCTCCAGCACTTTATCGCCTTTGTTAATATGTAGCAGTTCTGTTTGGTAGGCCACCGTATAAGGTTGTGATATAGTTTGCCCGGCCCCTATCGGGAACGCAATATCCTTATAAGCCTGGTTCCAGAAGGTTTCATCAAAAAAGAAATGACGTGGAATTTTGCCTATGGCTTTTAACACCCGTTCATCTGCAATTCCTTTTTTCCTTAAAACTTCAACCAGCCTTTTACGTGCTCCCTGCTCCCTATAATTATCAATAAACTTGTACGCCATTACACAGCAAAGTTAATAAAAAGGTGGTTTTTAAATTGCAAACAGATGAACAGTTATTAACATAAAAAACAAAGACCCTGTAATAATAACGCCTTACCTCACGTAAGAGCAGTACACACTAAAACACATATATGAAAATCTTAAAAGCATCAGCTTTAATTCTTGTTCTATCAGCTATCGGTTTTTACTCTTGCAAAAAAGAAAGCACAAACTCAACAACATCAACGGCTGTTATACGCAATACCGGGGCAGTTGCGGTTGATGGATGTGGCTATGTATTAGTAGATGCCGCCAGAAATAGCTCTTACAGTCCGGTTAACCTGGCAGATGAATATAAAGTTGCAGATTCAGTAAAAGTGTTGGTTACCTACACCGTACTTAACACAACGTTCCAATGTGGTTCAATAGCCGGGCATGGTCTTCAGGAAGCTAAAATCATCAGCATCAGTAAAATCAATTAATAGGGATCTACATCGGGCTGCACTATGCTGCCCTTGCTTAATTTAGTTGTTTGAAACTGGGTTATCACATCTCTGATGATTGCTTTTGCCTTCACAATGGATATGGTATCCCTTTCAAACTTTAGCATGATAGATTTAATGTAGTAATTGCGGATACGGTTAATTAGCGGCTGCTCTGGCCCTATCACCCTTTCGCCAAAATGCTTGCGCAGTTCATTGGCAAGGTATTCTGCCTGATTATATAGTATTTCGGGGTTCTTGTGCTTTATATCCAGATTAATGATACGGTAATATGGTGGGTACTTAAAACTTTTGCGTTCTTCCATCTCGGTAAAGTACAGGTCGGCGTAATCATTTGCTATAACCTGTTTTATTACACGATGGCCGGGATCATAGGTTTGAATTACTACTTTACCCTGCTTGCCCCTGCGCCCTGCCCTGCCACTTACCTGGGCCAGCATCTGGTAACTGCGTTCGTTAGCACGGTAATCAGGATATTTTAAAAGACTATCAGCATTAATGATACCTATTACGGTAACATCAGCAAAATCGAGGCCCTTTGCTACCATTTGAGTGCCTACCAGTATGTCAATCTTCTTTTCTTCCAGATTGTTCAATATAGTTTGCAATGCATTACGCGACCGTGTGGTATCCAGGTCCATACGGGCCAAACGCACATCAGGTAGAATAACAGATAACTCATCTTCCACCTTCTCGGTGCCAAAACCTTTGTATTCCAAATGAGTTGATCCGCATGCCGGGCATACTGATGGTGAATCTTCCCTGTAACCGCAATAATGGCAATGCAATTTGCCACTGTGTTTATGGTAGGTGAGGCTAACATCGCAATTGATACATTTTGGAGTGTAAGCGCATACTCTGCACATCAGTACCGGTGCATAGCCACGGCGGTTCTGAAACAGTATTACCTGCTCTTTATTAGCCAGCGCCTGCTCAATATCAAGCATCAGCACACTGGTAAAGTGCGATTGCATGGTTTTCTTTTTAGTTTCTTCGGCAATACTTACCACCTCAACAAGGGGTAATTGAACACCACCATAGCGTTCGCCTAATTCAACCAGACCAAATTTATGGATACGTGCGTTAAAGTAAGTTTCAAACGCAGGTGTAGCCGAGCCAAGCAATACCTTACCCTGATGCATGCTGGCCAGGTAAATAGCCGCGTCACGGGCATTATATCGCGGAGCCGGGTCATATTGCTTGTAGGAAGTTTCATGCTCCTCATCAACTATTATAAGCCCCAGATTATGAAACGGTAAAAACACCGACGACCGGGCACCCAGCACCACACGGTACTCATTATTCAACACCTTTTGCCAAACCTCCACCCGTTCGTTATCATTAAAGCGGGAATGATATACGCCTATGTTAGCGCCAAAATAAACCCGTAACCGTTCAATAATATGTGTGGTTAAGGCAATTTCGGGCAACAGGTAAAGTACCTGTTTACCGGTACTCATCATTTCTTCTATCAGCCTTATGTATATCTGTGTTTTACCTGATGAGGTTACCCCATGCAGCAACACCACGTCTTTCTCTTTAAACTGATCCTGTACTTCTTCAAGCGCTATCTGCTGGGCATCGCTCAACACAAAATTGGCTATTTCATCATCCTCATCGTACCCTAACCGACTAATGGTTCTTTCTTCAGCAATAAAAACCTCTTTCTCAATAAGCGATTTTATACTGGAATCACCTGAGCCACTTTCTTCTATCAGCTCATTTTTGGTAACAGCCTTTTGCTGTCGCGATAGTTTGATATAAGCCAGTACTGCATCAGCTTGTTTAGGCGCACGCTTTTCCAGTATAATAAAAAGCTCCTTTAAACTTTCCTGGTTATGATATTCGGGGTTTAACGTTAAATAAGTACGCCTTCGGGGTTTATAACGTTCACTAACCTCCTCAGATATATTGATAATATTTTTCTCGAACAGTGCCTTCAAAATAGGCATAACCGTTTTTTGGCCCAATAACTTTACTATGTCGCTAACAGTTAATTCGGGCTGTATGCTAAGTGCTTCGGTTATTAAAAACTCTTTGTCGTTTAGTTGTGTGCGATCGTATTCGTAATCGCGGTTAAGCATTACCTTGGTTTCGCTGGCCAGCTTAAGTGCCGATGGTAAAGCCGCGTTCATCACTTCACCTTCGTTACACATATAATATTCGGCCAGCCAATGCCAAAACTTTAATTGCCGTTCGGTTACAACAGGTTTATCGTCTAAAATTTCAATAAGGTATTTGGCCTCATACTTCTCAGGTGCATGCTCAGTAATAGCCGATACGATAGCCGTATATAATTTACTTTTGCCAAACTGCACCACTACCCTTTTACCAATTGCAATGATGTTGTTCATTTCAAAAGGCACGCGGTAAGTGTAGTTCCGGCTGATAGCCAAAGGCAATATCACTTCAACAAAAAGTGTTTTACGATGAGCCTGCAAACCTTCAGAAAATTCTAACATCAGCTTATTTGTTTCTGATAGCTGCAAAAGCAAGCATTACCCAACCTATTATAAATAGCAGGCCGCCAATAGGCGTTATGGGGCCTAAAACTGCAAGTCCCGGCATACCTAACAGATCTCGGCATGATAGCAAGTAAAGCGAACCCGAAAAGAATATTATGCCTACAGTAAACAAATAATAAGTACCTACTATCAGCTTATTTTTAAAGCGAGAAAAAGTTGATAAGAATAGCAATGCAAATACATGATAAAACTGGTACTGTACAGCAGTTTGCCAAACCTCTAACTGTTTGGGTGATAACAAGGCACGTAAAGCATGCGCTCCAAAAGCACCTGCAATAACTGCCAGCGCCCCAAAAAGCGATGCGGTTATAATAATTTGTTTGTTCATCCGGTTATAAAAGGCTAAGTTAACCAAATGAAAGTATTACTTTCTTGTAGTACAGTAAAATTCTAACTTGCGCCTGTTAAAGCAATGAGAAGAATTATAGTAATCACATTAATTTTAATTGCCGCCACCGCATACATTACCGTTGAGTATTTTAAAAACTTAAACACATCCGGTATGCATGCGGGCAATGTAACGCGCACTATTCCTGATAATGCCGCGCTGGTGTTTGAGTTTGCCAATGAGAAAAGCTTTTACGATATATTTACAGATAATACACTCATAGGCAGCTTAATAGGCGAGCAAAAAATAAGTGATCTGGATACCGTAAGAAAAGTATTGTTTAATAGTTCGATGCTGGATCAGTTCTTTAACGGGAGCAATATTTTTGTATCTGTACATCCACTGCATACTGATGATGTTGAACTACTGCTTACTGCCGCTGCATCAAAAGATTTTGACATCACTCAGTTTGATAAATTGGCCAAGCAGCAAAAGAAAGGTTTTGTCATCACTCCTCTAAAAATTGGCGAGAAAAAAGGCTACACTATTTTTTTTACCTCCCTGAAAAAACGCTTTTATATCATCAATAAAGAAGAAAATATATTTTCGGCAAGTTTTTCAAAAGAGTTGTTATACCAAAGCGCCGCTTACAAGGATGACATAAATAAGCAGGCATTCCTGCTGCTGCCAGATCAGCAAAACTCAAATTCATTGGCTAACCTGTATGTTAATTACGAACAGCTTAACCCGCTGTTTAGCCAGTTATTCCGCAATAGTAATTCAGATTTGTTCAAAAGCTTTAGGCTACTGCCTGCTTTGGCGGCTTTAAACCTTAATTATAAAACTGATGCCTTAATGTTTAGTGGCTATACTAATATCATTAAAAATAAGTCGGCAAGCTACCTGAATTTATTTACGGCACAACAGCCTGTTGTTAATGATTTGAAAGAGATATTCCCTTCTACAACGGCGTATGCTATGAACCTGGCTATATCTGATCCTAAAAAATTCACGTCCGACCTATCAGAATTTCATACAAAAGCAGGTTTAAAGGCAGAAAAAGATCAGTTATTTACAAAAATAAAAGCAGAGACCGGTATAAATTTAAACATAGAATTTAATGGTTTACTAAGCAATGAATTTGCAGTTATTACTACCCGCTACCAGGAAAAAATAGCACTTATTATAGTTAAAGATGGTTCAAAGTTAAGGCCGTTTATGACTAATATAAGCCGGATGATAACTGATGATATTGGCCAGTTCAATTATAACAAATTACCTTTTTTTTTATTAGGTGATGCCTTTAATGGTTTTAGACGGCCCTATTTCAGGATAATTGATAACTACCTTATACTGGCAAACAGTTCAAATGAACTGGAAAGTTATAACGATACTTACTTTAACCGTAAATTTTTAAACAAAACAGATCAACACATCCGCTTTGATAATTTGGTGGCCGAGCGCAGCAATGTGGCATTTTTTATCAATTTTAAAAATGCCCAGCCAATTCTAAAGGCCGAATTAAAAAGCGATTTTTATGATGCTTACAAAAACAATGCGTTATCCTGGAAAAACTATTATGCAGGATCTTATCAACTTACGGCTTCTGATAAAAATTTTTATACCAACTTCTGCATGCTCCAAAATGCAGCCGATTCAATATTATTAAAAAAATAATAAAATAGCAGCAATAAAATTACAACCCTATTGGCTTAAATACGTTAAAGGGGTATCAATTGATTAATGATTGCCGGTAAGATTTTTTAATATAATTAAAAAAGCGGTTATTTATAGCAAAAAGCGAAGGTTTATATGAGAAAAATTTTATTAGCTATTTGTTTAATATTATGCGCTCCAAAAGTCTTCAGTCAGCAATTTTCTCATTACAACACCGGTACGGTGTATGAATCATTTGAAAACCCCTCGGTGCAAACTTTCACCCCCGATTCCAGCAGACAGTATGCCTTTAACTTGTTTATACCAAATATTAGCGGTAATCTTTATATCACAGGCAATTCTCAGTCATCATTAAAAAGCAGGTTTTTTAATGGCAGTTATGATAATACACAGTTAAAAATAGATAAAGGTGCATTTAACCAGATAAACGCAAATGTAAATGTATATTTAATTATGTTTAAAGCTTTTACCAATTTGTCCTCAAATGGAGAAATAGGTTTTTCTGTGCAAACACGCGGCGAATCAAGAGGAGTATACACTGATGAATCTGTTGCGATTTTTAATGGCCCAGGGGCCTTTGCAAAAGATCATTATGATAATATATTTAATAATGCGCTTTCTTATCAAACCTATAATCAAGTAAGTTTTTCGTACAGTGAAAAGATTAATAAAAAGTTTGCGCTTGGTATTAAGTTAAGCGCATTAATGGGTATACAGTATCAAAAACTAACCATTAACCAATCAAGTATTGATTTTGACAGAATAAACGACAATGCGCTTTTGGGTTTAAGCGGCAAGTATTATTTAAATTATACGCCAGGTCCTTTCGGTGGTAGTGATTTATTACCTACATTCCGTAATCCGGGAGCTTCAATAAGTATTGGTACAACTTTACGTACCGCAGACAACTTTATTTTGCAGGGTAATCTTAAAGATTTAGGTTTTATAAAATGGGCCAGCCGCTCTGGCACATACACATTTAACACCCAGGATACATTACAGGGTCTTTCCAGCTTTAATAGAGAAAACAATATTTATCTTACCACACGTAAGATGATTCGTACAGGTGCCAAGTTTGGTTCATTTGTTACACCTACCAATGGTAAAATTGAATTAAGTGCCAACAAAAAGTACTGGCTTGATTATGATAAAAAATTCAGGTATTCACCAACAATAATTGCATCAAAAGAATTGTTTTATAACGGTTTTACTATTGCAATGGTTAATCCAGTATCATACAAAAACATTACAGTAAGTGCAACATCCTCTTACGATCAGTATAAAATATTTAATATGGGTGGACAGTTTATGGTAAAATCTTCAAATGCTGAGTTTTTTATTGGCAGTGAAAGATTATTGCAAACCGGAAACTTTATAAGGGCCGGTATGGGGAATAATGCACAAATAAACAAAAATGGGGCTTATTCTGGTGCTGATATCTTTTTAGGCTTTTCATTAAAGTTTGGCTCGGTGATTGAACATCCAATGAACGCAAGTCATATACCCATGGCAGATGGCAAAGGCTTTTTTAGCACTCTTTGGGGCCGTATATTTAAACACGGAGAGTAATTAGCTTCCAGCCTTTTTACCGGCTATAAAATCTTTAAGGTAATATGGCTCAAAGTAAGCTACATCAACAAACTCTTTTCTGTTAAATTTATCAGTAGCTATATTAGTTAAATAAGCTGCAGAGTTAGCAAAATCAGGTAAAAAATGCGCATGTGGGTTATTACCCAATGTTTCACGGCATTTATCAGCACCATCGCCAAAAAAAAGGATATTGTGGTTAGCAAGCAAATTAGCAAAGCTATTCTCATCAATAATTTCGGCAGCTGTGGGTTTTATAATTTGTCCGGCTTTATCAAATATAGCGGTATACACTTCCATTCGGCGCGCATCAATCATGGGGCATAAAAGCACGTCGTCTCCAACCGGATGATTGGCAACTACCCCTGTAGCCATGGCTGCTAAAGTTTCAACAGCAATAAGCGGTTTATCAAGCGCAAAACACAAGCCTTTAGCAGTTGATACACCAATGCGCAAACCTGTATATGAGCCCGGGCCGCAACTTACTGCAACAGCATCCAAATCGGCATAAGTTATATTGCATTTAGTTATCAGCTCATCAATATAAACGGTTATAACTTCTGCATGAATATTACGAACATTAACTTCCTTAAATGCCAGCACTTGCCTGTTATGTGTAAGCGCAACCGAACACGATGTTGTAGCAGTTTCTATTTGTAAAATGTAGCTCATTTTAGTTGAAAGCGTAAAGTTGAAGGTTTAAAGTCAACCTGATCAAGGTACTGGGTCATGCCCGTGCCCACCCCAGGGGTTGCAGCTGGCAATACGTTTTATGGTTAACCATCCGCCTTTAAAAGCACCATGTTTTTTTATAGCCTCGACCCCATATTGCGAACATGTAGGTGTATAACGGCATGATGCACCCGTTAAGGGTGATATTAAATATTGATATATCTTTATCAATACAATAAACAATCCACCTATCAGGCTTTTAAATATATCCCATACAAATTTCATTTAATCTCCCCTCTAAGCTGTATTAAAAGCTTCAGCATTTTTTTTTCAAAAACATCATAAGAGAGTATTTCTTTACCAATATAACCAACAGATAGCACAATCTTTTTATCGGCATTAATTAATGTGGTGTATAAATGCAGTTGTTTTTGCAGGCGATAGGCTTCGCGCATGCGGCGTTTTATTAAATTACGGTCAACGGCGCGCTTATAACGCTTTTTTGATGCCGAAAATAATATTTGCACGGGAAATTGCTGCACAGCATCAGTATACTGCCAGGATGCCCTAAAGGGGTAACATAAAAAAGAAGAACCGTTATGAAAAAGCCCATCAATAAGCTTTTTATTACATAACCGTTCTTCTTTTTTAAGAGTATACATAGTTGTTAGTGCTGAACCGAAAAATAAGCTATACAACCGGTTCGGCTCCTTTTACAAGGAGAAACAACCAGAATTAAGCTTTGTGGCTACGTTCGTCAGATACTGACAATCTTTTTCTGCCTTTGGCTCTTCTTGCTGCAAGTATTCTTCTGCCGTTAGCAGTTGACATGCGCTCACGGAAACCGTGTTTATTTCTTCTTTTCCTTTGTGAGGGCTGAA